>NZ_JBHTSA010000006.1:172269-184257 GCF_042795405.1 Streptomyces sp. NPDC056480
CCCCGGGGGGGGGGGGTGCGCCGCCCCAAACGCCCCTCCCGCGCGGTCCCGGGGGGGGCCCGCGGTCGGGCGCCCCCCCCTCCCGGGCCCCTGCGCCCCGCAGGCCCTGCAAGCCCCCCCCCCCGCAGGCCCCGCAGGCACCGCAGGCACCGCAGGCACCGTAAGCCTCGTGCCTCGCGGCGCCACGCCTCGCGCGTGTTACGCCTCGCGCGTGTTACGCCTCGCGCGCGTTATGCCTCGTCAGCCCCACCGCGTAAGCCCATGCCTTCCCTCCAGCACCGGACCGGAGCACCGCCATGCACACCGCCACCCGACCCGCACTCCTCCTCACCGCAGCGCTCGTCCTCGGCCTCGCCCTGCCGCAGCCCGCCGCCGCACACGGCGACAACCTGGAAGTGGTCATCACCGGTCACCGGGACGGCCACGTCCTGACCGAGGTGACCTGGGAGAACGACGGCGACGCAGTCGACGAGCAGGTCGCCGCGCTGGTCAGCGCCGTCAGCGCGGACGGCCGCCGTACGGTGGGCCCTTGGAGGCTCGTCCGCGGCGCCCGCCCGACGGACTGGACCACCGCCGAAGCCCTGCCGACCGGCATCTGGAAGGTCACCGTCGCAGCCGGACAGCCCGCACTGGGACACGCCGAGCGGCAGGTGACGGTTGCGGCAGTTCCCTCGTCGCCCGGTGCCTCGTCGGTTCCGGGCGTGGCCGCGGCCACGCCGACCCACACTCCTCCGGGAACGCAGGAGACACCGCCGGCTCCGGAGACCTCCCGGTCCCCCTCGACCCCTCGATCCACGGTCGATGATGAGGACGAGCAGATCTGGGGTCCCTGGCTGACCACGGTCGGGCTCGCCGTCGCCTCACTCGCCGGAGCCGCCGCCGGGATCTGGATACGCCGCAGGCGGGGAGGACGTCGCTGACGGTGGCCGGGTCGCCGCGCCATGCTCGAACCCGTCCGGGTGCGGTCCCCCACCCGGCCCCGGGCCGGCGGGTCTCCAGACCTCCCGGGATCCAGACCTCCCGGGCGGCAGACCTCCCGGTCTCCAGACCTCCCGGGCCGCAGGCCTACCGAGCGGCTAGACCTCGCGGGCCGCAGACCTCCCGAGCGGCCAGAGCCCCCGAGCGCTAGACCGGCGGGTCCTCGACCGCCAGGGCCCGCAGCAGGCAGTCGTTCAGGCGGCCGGCGATCGACCCTTCGGGGTCGAGGCGCGGGTTGAAGATCGTGACGTCGAACCCGACGGCACGCTCGTGGCCCAGGGCCGTCCTCAGCACGTCCTCCAGTTCGGCCCAGCTCAGCCCGCCGGGCTGCCGGTAGTCGACGGCGGGCATGATCGCGTCGTCGAGGACGTCGACGTCGAGGTGGATCCAGAACCCGTCCCGCTCGGCGAGCCGGGCGACGGCGCCGCGCGCGGCCTCACCCGCGCCGGCCGCGCGCACGTCGTCGAGGGCGAGGGCGTACAACCGCGGCGGGAGCGGCCGGCTCCCCGCCGCGGCGGACTCGTCGGCGTCCCGGAACCCGAACGCGACGACGTCCTCGTCCCGCACCAGCGGCCCCCGCCCCTCCAGGTCGGCGAGGGTCCGGGGGCCGCGCCCGGTGGCCAGGGCGAGTTCCATCGACGCGACCTCGCCGGTGGGCTCCGCCGACGGCTGGTAGAAGTCCGTGTGTCCATCGAGGAACAGCAGCCCGTACCGTCCCCTGCGCCGCAGGGCGAGCAGGTTCCCGAGCAGGATGCTGCAGTCGCCGCCCAGGACGACGGGGAAACGCCCGGCGTCGAGCACCTCGCCTACGACGTCCGCCAGCCGTACGGAGTACCGCGCGATCCCGCCAGGGTTGAGCACCCCGGTCCCGGAGTCCCGCACCGGGTCGTACGCGGGCGGTTCGATCCGTGCGACCCTCGCCACTCCGCCGAGCACGGCATCCGGCAGCTCCTGCACCCCGGACGGGCGCAACCCGAGCACGGACGGCGCCTCGACGACGGCGAGGCCACGCTCGCCGGACAGCGTCATAGGTCCATGGTGTGCCCATCGGGCAGAGCGTGCGAGCTCCGGTGAAACAGGCCTGCTCAGGGCGTTGCCCGGGCAGTAGCATCCCCGCATGCGAAGCATCGACGCCCTGATACCGAAGGCGGGATTCCACGACACCGCAGGTCTGCGGGAGGTCGACGCGGAGAGACTCGCCCAGTACGTGGCGGACCCCGGGAACCCGTGGTGGCGGCGCCGGCCGTGCGTGATCGCGCTGACCGGCCGGGTCCCCGAGCGGTATGTGCCCGGGCTGATCGCGTGCGTACAGGATCCCCAGGACACTCCCGAGGTGCGCAGGGCCCTCCTCGACCTGCTCGCCGACCGGACGGAGCTGCTGCCGTGGCTGCGACACGAGGACCGTGCGTGCGACACCTTGTACGGCATGGGAGAGGCCTTCCTGAAGGCGCGGGACCTGCTCGGCGACCGTTCGGCCGCGCGCGGACTGGCGACGCTCGCCGCCTCGCCGCAGCAGAGCGCCCGCGACGCGGGCGATGCCGGTCTGGACGGACTCGTGGACCGTTACGGAGCGGACCAGATCCTGGCCCGACTCGGCGAAGAGCGCCCCGAGGACCGGGAGTTCCGCGTCCGGATGCGGTACCGCGCCGACGAGGACGTAACCTACGCACTCGCGGACCCGGACCGGCGGGTCGCGTACGCCGCCCAGTCGCTCGCGACCGACGCGGACCGTCTGCGTGCCTACCTCGAAGAGGCGCCGACCACCGAGGCGAAGGTCTGGGCGGCGTACGCGCTGTACGGCCTCACCGAGGACAGGGCCGAGGCCCGCGCGGTCTACGACCGTCTGGGGCGCCCCCGGGTCGAGGTCGAGGGCCTGGACGAGGAGCTCCGCCGTGCGATCGTCCACGAGTACGGTCCGGGGTGCCAGCGCCTGAGCGACCCTCGGTGGCGGATCGAGGCCGTCTGCGCCGAGCCGCCCGCCCGTCCCGACGTGGACGACCAGCTCCGCCGGGCGACGGCCGCCCTCGCCGCGGCCGGCCTCGCGCCGAAGCCCCCGGTCTCCTGCGGCGAGGACAACCAGCAGGGGGACGGGACGTACCACGTGATCGAGATCGGCGGGGACCGCCTCCTGATCAGCACCCTCGGCCCGTTCGCGACCGCCGAGGAGGACGCTCCCGACGCCGCCCGGCGTGCGCTCGAATCGGCGGGCTTCCGCTGGATCGACGGGGAGACGGGAGCGATCCGGGTCACGGACCTCTGCGTCTACTACTTCGGCGGACGGAACCCCCTCACGGTCGACGCTCTGCTCTTCTTCTGGCAGGACTAGGGGCTGTCCGATGGGTCGTGTGAGCCGATCAGGGGTGTGGCCTAGTCTTCGCTGAACGAAGGGGGCCGCATGTCCCGCTACACAGCCGAAGCGGAGGCGAGGATGAAGGGGATCACGTTTCCTGCCTGGCACGGAAAGCACTACGTGACCCTGGCCGAGCTGCTGGTTCGGCTCGGCAGCTTCGGCCTGGACCTGACCTGGCGCGTCGAACTCGACGAGATCGTCGATCCTCGCTGTGTCGAGATGGAGAGACGCTCCGCCGAATCCGGCATGGACACGTTGACGCTGTTGTCGCTGACGACCCCCTTCCTCCAGTTGATCGACGCCGAAGCTTGTGGGTTCGCCGGGGACGAGCTGGTGGTCGTCCTCACCGAGTTCGACAGCGGGTTGTGGGACGTCAGGGCGGTCGACGAGCGCGTGCTCAGCGACCTCCGCCGCCATTACCCGGGCGCCAAGGACCTCTGAACGGGGAGCTTCACGCCGGTCGGAGCCAGAGACTGATCGCGGCCACGGTGACCGCCCCGTGGAAGACGTACGCCCGCTTGTCGGTGACGCCGAACATGACGAGACGAGTAAGAGCGTCCGCCAGTAGGTCATCGGATGCGTGGCGTGCGGGGTCGTGTGTCCCATCGGTGGTGGGTCCAGGCTTGGCGGATGAGGTGGCGGACGGTGACGAATATGCAGGCCAGGGCGATGTAGAACTCGATCGTGGTCTTGCGTCGTTCGGTGCGGCGGCGGAGTTTGCCGCAGTTGTTCATCCAGGAGTTCGTGCGCTCGACGGCCCATCGCCCGCCGGCCTGGATCGGGACCTTCTCCCCACGGCGGGTGATCCGTGCGTCGGTGCCGCGTCCGGCCAGGTCGTCGCGGACGGGGCGGTAGTCGTAACCCGCGTCCAGGCCGGGCCGTGGGTGTTCCGGCAACGGCCCCGGAACCTTCCCGGGATCTCTGTACGCGTCCAGCGTGGCAGGGAGAAGGGTGTGGTCGCGGGTGTTCGCGGGTGCGGGCTCGGTGACCAGGGGTATGCCGTGCGCCTCGGTCAGCTGTGAACGTTTGAGGCCTTGTTTACCGCGGTCGACCGGGCTTCTTCCGGCGCACTCACCGCCGGCAGGTGCCTTGGTGATGCAGCCGTCCGCGATCAGGTGGTCGAGTTCGAGGCCGATCATGCGGTCGCAGGAGGACAGGACCAGCAGGCGCAGGTCTTCCATGACTCCCAGCTTGATCCACTCGTCCCGGCGACGCCGCAGGGTCGTGGCGGAGCAGTGCTCGTCGACCGCGCGTTCGTATCCACAGCCGAACACGAGGACCTGGACGAGGCGGTCGAAGACGACCTCATCCGGGATCCGCGGGTTGTGACAGCCCAGCGGATGGCGGTCCTCACGCTCAGGCAGCAGGGCCAGGAACTGGTCGCGAACAGGCTTGAGCAGGCATGATGGGACAGCAGGCACGGACACCCCGAGTGATCATGAAGCGTAGAGAACTCCATGATCGGGGACCGTGCCTGCACCACTTCATCCGCCTACTGGCGGACGCTCTAATACTGCAACTGCATGTGGGGGTCGTGGCCTCGGCGTTGGTAGTGGCAGCGTTGGGCTCGGGCTTGGCTGCGGCGTCGGAAGTGTGACCAGCGCAGGCGGTGCTCGTTGGGGTGGCAGCGGGGCGTGATGACGACGTGCCCGATCAGCCGGCGGATCTCCGGGACGCTGCGGGGTATGAGGTCTTGCCCGTCGTCTCCGCTGCCCCTTTTGTGGCTTCCGCGGCACGGATGGCGGTCAGGTAGGCGAGGGCGGCCATCGCGAGGGTGATGTGCCGGTACCAGGCCCGGTAGAGACGGACCTGGTAGTGGTCCAGGCCGCATTCGCCCTTGGCGGTCTGGAAGCACTCCTCCACCTGCCACCTCGCGCCTGCGGTCCTGACCAGGTCTTTCAGCCGGGAGGTGACGGGCCCGTAGCAGACGTAATAGGCGATGTCGGCGGGGTCGCTGATGCTGCGGCGGGCCAGGACCCAGTGCCCGAATCCGTCCTCCCATTCCGGACGGATCACGATCCGGGCCCAGTCGTAGAACCGCTCGCCGTGCGCACCCGCCCCGGCGGAGATCCGCTTCCGTGCCTGCCGGGGCAGGGCGGTGATCAGGTCACGCACCTCGGCGTCGGTACCGTCGGCGCGGGTCACGGTGTCGTTGACCTTGGTGGCCAGAACGTAGGCGACGTGCCGTTCCTCCAGCCATACCCGCATGTGCTTGACCTGGCCGTATGCCTCATCCGCGGTGCCCCAGGCGAAGGGGACGCGGGCGTCGATCGCGCGTTGAAGCATCCACTTGAAGTGCTCGATCTTCGTGGCGAACGGGACCTCGTCACCGATACCGGCCGCCCGGCACCTCTCGCGGTCATCCGTCCAGGAGACCGGGATATGCAGCTCGCGGTCGATCAAGGCCCGGCCCGCGGCGGAGGCATAGGCCAGGAACGTGCCGATCTGACAGTTCTCCGTGCGTCCGGGGGCTTGTATCTGAATAACTGTCAGAGTTGATCTGCGCAGGTGTCGTCGCGTGATGGCAGACGGGCTTGTAGTTGGGCGAGGGTGCGGGCAGGGGCTCCGAGTAGCGGAGTGACTGCGACGCGGTGCAGGTCCAGGAGTCGGTGGCCGTCTTGGAACTGGTTGGACAAGTTGGTGCGACTGACGTTCAGGAGCTGGGCCAGAAGTGTGCTGGTGATGGCTCTGCGGCGGCGTAACAGGGCGGTCAGCAGGCGGTGGTAGTGGTCGAGGCTGCTGGTCTGCGGGTGGAGGTGGCTGCGTGGACGGTGGAAGCGTCGTTGGAATGCGGCCTCGGCCAGGGCGTCCCAGTACGGTTCCGAGATGGCGACCAGGCGGTCGAAGTCGGAGCGTGACATGCCGGTCAGGGCCGGGTCGGTGAGTATCGCGGTCAGGGCGGGATCGATCCGCTGCCGGGTCGGTGCCTACTCAGGAGGCCGGGGTGCGACCGGTGCCAGGGTGTAGTTCCAGTCGCCGTGGAAGGCGTGGGATGAAGTTCCCCCGCTTTCTTGGACACTTGTTTCTTACGCTGCGAGGGTGTGGTCTTGTTCGTGCCGCTGCCGTGTCTCGAGTGGGGTGAGGTAACCCCAGTCGGGGTGCTTGCGGAGACGGCGACGGTTGTAGAAGGTTTCGATGAAGGTGAAGATCTCCGCTCGGGCGGTGGCCCGGTCGGGCCAGGAGCGGGTGCCGATCTCTTCTTTGAGGACGGCGAAGAAGCTTTCGGCCGCGGCGCTATCGTAGCAAGATCCGGTTCGTCCCATGCTCTGCCGAAAGCCCAACCGCCCTATCTCGCGGTGGAGTTCCTCTGACGTGTACTCGCTTCCGCGGTCGGAATGCGTGATGCATCCGGATTTCAGGCGGCCCCGGGCGGCGGCCATGTGCAGGGCGTCGACGACCAGAGCGGCGCGGTGATGGTCTGCCATGGAGTAGCCGACGATTTCCCGGGTCGCGAGATCGAGCCAGGTGGCGAGGTAAAGCCAGCCCTCGCCGGTCGGGATGTAGGTGATGTCGCCGACCAGCCTGGTGCCCGGTGCGGAGGCGGTGAAATCACGGCCCAGCAGGTCCGCGGCGGGCACGGCCTTCTTCGCCTGCCGGGTCAGACCCCGGCGCTTGCGCCGGGTGTGGCCGGTGACGCCGTGCTCGCGCATGACCCGCTCGACACGTTCCCGGTTGATCCGCCGCCCGAGTCTTCGCAGCTCAGCATGGATACGCGGAGCACCGTAGGTGTGCTTCGAAGCGATGTGAATCACGCTGATCTCGTGAGCCAGGGCATCGTCAGCGGCCCGCCGGACAGCGCAGGCCTGGGCTCCGGCGAGCCAGGCGTAGAAAGAGGAACGGTTCACTTCCAGCAGTCGGCACAGGAAAGCGACGGGGTGGGTGGTCTTCTCCGCCTCGATGAACGCGTATGTCTCGCTCACCGGTCGCTTTCCTTCGCGAAGAAGACCGCGGCTTTTCGCAGCACCTCGATCGTCCGGGCCTGCTCGGCGGCGAGCTTCCGCAGCCGCTTCAGTTCTTCACGCTCCGCACTCCCCAGCTCGCCGGGCCGGCCCTCGCCACGGTCGACCTTGCCGCGCTTGTACCAGCCGCGCAACGACTCCGGACTCACCCCCAGCTCCCGGGCGACCTCCGTCACGGTCCGCCCGGTCGAATCGACCAGCGCGACCGCGTCCCGCTTGAACTCAGCCGTGTACCGCTTCGTGTACTTACTTCCCACCTGACACTGCCTCCCCTGGGCTCACATGTCCCAGTGTCCAGGTGTCCACATCAACGGGGGAACTTCACGGATGTGATCGGCAGGGCATGGAACTCGGCGGCCGTAACTGTGGTGCCCAGGTCGTATCGGCCGGTGTCGAGTTCGGCGCCGATCTTGAGCCCGGTGCGTGTGGTCGTGGCGGCGATCGTCTCGATGACGACCTGGTAGCTGGGCAGGGGCCTGCCGCGCCAGTTCGCGGTGATGTGGCAGAACATTCGGTGTTCGATCTTGTTCCACTTCGATGTCCCCGGTGGGAAGTGGCAGACCGTGATCTCCAGTCCGCTTTCCAGGGCGAAGGCGGCGAGGTGCTTCTTCCATGTCCAGCGGCGGGGATCGTTGGAACCACCGCAGTCGGCGGTGATCAGCAGCGCGGCCGGCATCCGGGTGATCCTCCCGGCCGCGCTGCTGCCACCATCGGCGGATGGATTCCACCGCGAACTCGCCGGTGTCGTGATCGGTCCCGACGTTGACCCATCCGGTGTTGCGGGCGATGTCGTAGACCCCGTAAGGGATGACCACGGGCTGGTCGCTCGTGATGAAGGTGTGGCAGTCGACACGGATGGGGTTCTTGCCCGGCCGCCAGATGCGGCCGGGTCGGTCGCGGTTGCCGAGCCACTCCTTGGCCCTGGTGTCGACGCTGATCACGGGCTGGTTGTCTTCGAGGAAGGCCGTGGCGGTGGCGTTGATGTGTGTGAACTGGGCATCCCGGTCCGGATGGCTGGCGCCTTCGGTGGTCTTGGCGGTGCCCTGCAGGCTGTATCCCGCGGCGTGCAGCAGGCGTCCGACGGTCGCCGCGCTGACGGGGTGGCCCTGAGCGGTCAGCGCCGAGGCCAGGGACCGCAGCGAGAGCGTGGTCCAACGCAACGGCGAGACCGGATCACCGCGGGTTGTCGGCTCGATCAGAGTTTCAAGCGCGGACAGCAGACCGGGGTCGGTGACCGTCACCGGCCTACGGCCGGCTCCTGGAGCCCGGATCCGGTCAGGCGGCAAGGGGAGCCCGGACAGCTCGGCGATCCCGCGCGCGATGGTGGTCGCACTGGCGCCGGAGGCTGCCGCCACCAGGGTGATCCCGCCGTGGCCAAGCGCGGCGGCTTCGCTGGCCAGGTAGATCCGACGGCGCCGTTCATCGAGATGAGGAAGGAACTGATCGAACTTCGCTCTCAAAGCCACAACCGAGGCTCGAGCGGACGTACCCGCAGTCACACCTCATTGTCGCGCCAACACTCCGACACCGAGCAGTAATTGAAATACATGCCCCGGCCGTGCCGGAGTACTGCCGCTGGACCCCGGCCGACTTGATGCCCTTCTTCAGGAACCCGGTGCCGTCCCCGATCAGGACCGCGTCCTTGCTGCCGATCCTCTCGATGACGAAGCCACGGACGTCGTCACGGACCGCGTTCTCGTCCCAGTCGGCGAAGTTCAGCAGCCGCTGAAAACCGTCCGGGCGACGCTGGCCGGCCTGCTCAGCCAGCGTCCACCCGTTCTTCCTCTCCAGCGGCGCGAGCAACGTGGACAGGTAGTCCAGAGCCCGCTCACGCGGCTCCGACCTGCCAAAACGGCCCGCGAACCGGGCATGGAGACCGGCCATCCCATCGGACCAGTCCTCGATCTGCGCGACCGTCAGCGATTCATCACACAGTCAGCCCAACGACCAAGACGGCGACCTGTCACGCCACATGCGGTTGCAGTACTAATGGTGACACTGTGGGTGGAGACGTTCACGGGTCTGCGGATGCGGCAGTTCGAACGGTTGCTGAAGGTGGTCCGAGCGCAGTCGTCCGAGCAGCACAACAGGCAGGTCCCGCAGGACGTGGGCGAGGTAGGTGACGTCGTAGCCGGCGTCCATCACGATCAGGATTTCGGGTGTCCCGCGTGGACCAGGCGTTGAACGGCCTCGCGGAGCTGGGCGGCGGTGAGGAGTGTCGCATCGTCCGCGGGTCCGAGCCGCTGTGCGTCCAGGACCCGGCACCAGGAGGTGCGGCCTGTTTCCAGAGCAGCGACGAAGGAGTACGGCCAGCCAGGGACGAACTGGTCCTTGCCACGGGCGTAGACGTGACAGAATAGCCGGTCGTCGCTGGTGCGAGCGTCGGGACGGAGCCAGTTGCTCACGTCCACGGCCAGCACGATCCGCCCGTCGGCCGTCCTCGCAAACGGCAGGCCGGCCAAAGCGCGGCGCAGACGCATCGGTTCAATCCAGCCGCGGTTCAACCCCGCATACAACGCGCCATGTCCACGCCGGTGCCCGGCTGTCAAAGACAGCTCGACCAGGGTGTTCACCGGCCCGTCCGCACACAGCACCGCGCCGGTCAGCTCGAAGGGCCCGTCAGCCCAGGCATACAGGCAGTCGTAGAACTCGACACGAAGGCGGGACAACACACCCAACGCCTCGCGTCCGGACACCCCGGCAGGCAGACTCATACACAGCGGCCGTTCTCCGGAGCTTCCTGACTCGACATCTCGAAGCGTGGAAAACGGCCGCCTCCGCCGTCTCCGGAAACACCGCAGATCAGCAGGTCGGGTGACAGACGAGGCTAAACGACAAGCTAAGCGGCTGGTCTTCTCGCGTAAAGCAGGAACCGGCGTTGTGATACGATAATTGGCCTGCTCATCTCTAGGTCGATCAATCTTTGAGCGTTATCCTCAACCCGGAAGCCAGGGACATCCCAGGGAACCAGGCCCATGTATTCAACGAGGGTCTCTGTGTCCTTGAACGTCATCTTTCCAGACCACTCCATTGCTGTGTCAATCACCAGTCCGGCTGACTCGAAAGCAGCTGAGAGGGCATCCAGTGTGGAGTCTGGATACGAGGGCTCCCCTCCGAACCACGACCGCAGCTCATGCGCGTCACGGCCATCAACCTGCTGCGTGAGGAGCACCCCGCCCGGAGCAAGTACGCGGGCGATCTCCATGGCATCGACCGCTTCATGTCGTGCCATAACGAGGTCCGCCGAGTCGGAGTCAAACGGCATCCGATCACCCTTCTCGGCATCGTACGCGACCACGGCGATGCCAAGAGGGGAAAGGTTCCGGCGAGCGAGACCGATGTTCGGCTCCCAGCCCTCGGTTGCGGTAACTCTCAAACCCGCTGCTCGCTCGCAGCCGATTGAATTGACCAGTCGAATGAGACGTTCTCCACCACCAGTCCCCATGTCTATTACACGTGCCACCTCGCCGAGCGCTTCCCTGCAGTCAGCCTCAAAGTCCCACGGTGGCTCTTGTGAGACTACTCGGTCATCGAGGCGGGAAAAATCCCAGCCCGTCATTTGAGCTTGCGCATGCACAGTGGCTAGTTTGCCGATAAAAGTAGACGTCATTGAGCAACTCCTATTCAAGCGAGTCCGGTGAGGGCAGACAGGAAGATTTGCGACTCTGGCGGTTTATTGTGCCGAGTTCCACAGGTGGAGCTGTCACGATCCGGGCAGCGGCTTGCCCCGCTGGCGCCTATCGGGACCTCGCCGAGCAGCTGCGTGATCCCGTTGTTCGCAACCTGCCCCCTGACTGGCCCGGTGTGAGCCTATCCAGCCTCGGGGACCCACGAGCTGCGCATCGACAGGAGACACCGGTGCCCCCGGTGCTTGTGAAGCCTCGGTGCGCAGGTCTGTCGCACTATGGGCGGGCGGCATTGCCAATCCCTACCCTCCTCGTCGGCTGATTCTGTAGTCCAGGAACGTAGCCTCTGGGCAGTCGGCTACCTCCACGATCTCTGAACACCTGGCATGATCCTGGCTTTGATGGACCAGATAGGCAGAGGATCAATCTGGCGCGGTGCATCAAACAAGAGCATCCGGTACTCACAGCGAGCCACTGCGGCACTGCGGACAAACATGTGGTGCCCGAAATGCACATAGGATGCGGTCTTAGCTCATGCCGAATGCGGCTTATTTTGAGTCTCACTTTCTAGCGGGGGCGAGAACTTTATGCGAGGAGAAGGAGTTGTTGAAGCCGGAGACGAAAGATGTGTACCTGTCACAGGTGGCACCTCCCCCAATGCAGCCTCCACCAATGGGGAGGTGATACAGAGAGGGGCCTGAATAGGCCTCAGGCTCTCGAAGCTGCCGCATCACAAGACGCTCGAGGACTACGACTTCTCCTTCCAGCCCGAACTCGAACCGCGCAAGGTCAAAGACCTGGCCACCTTGTCCTTCGTCGAAGACAAGGCCAACGTCGCCCTGCTGGGACCGCCGGGAGTCGGCAAGACCCACCTCGCCGTCGCTCTCTCGGTCGCGGCTTGCCGAGCGGGCTACTCGATCTACTTCACCAGCCTCGACGACATGGTCCGTCACCTCAAAGCCGCCGAGGACCAGGGCCGACTGATGAGCAAGCTCACCAGCTACCTTCGCCCCGCCGTCCTCGTGGTCGACGAAGTCGGATACCAGCCGCTCGAGCGGGCCGAGGCGAACCTGGT
>NZ_JBHTSA010000007.1:0-140003 GCF_042795405.1 Streptomyces sp. NPDC056480
GACGGCCGCCCCGGTGGTGTGTCGGGGCGGCCTTCCGGAGGATCGCGACGGGGCTTACGGTCAGCCCGCGTTCGCCCCGCGGTGGGCACGGACGATGTCCGCGTAGCGGCGTCCGCTCGTCTTCACGGTCCTGCGCTGGGTGGCGTAGTCGACGTGGACGAGGCCGAAGCGCTTGTCGTAGCCGTAGGCCCACTCGAAGTTGTCCAGGAGGGACCAGGCGTAGTACCCGGCGAGCGGGGCGCCCTTGCGCAGGGCGCTGGCGCAGGCCGCGAGGTGCTGCTCCAGGTAGCGGGTGCGCTCGGGGTCGTGGACCTCGCCGTCGGGGCCGACGGTGTCGGGGAAGGCCGAGCCGTTCTCGGTGACGTACAGCTTCCGCACGCCGTAGTCCTCGGTGAGCCGCAGCAGGAAGGCCTCCAGGCCGCCGGCGTCGATCTGCCAGTCCATGCCGGTGCGCGGCACCTCGGGGAGGCGTACCTCGCGGGCGTACGGGGCGGGTCCCGTCGGGTCGTCGGCGACGGTGACCGGGAAGTAGTAGTTGAGGCCGTGCCAGTCGAGCGGGGCGGCGATGGTCTCCAGGTCCCCGGGCCTCTCGGGCAGGTCGACCCCGTACAGCTCGCGCATGTCGGCGGGGAAGCCGCGGCCGTACACCGGGTCGAGCCACCAGCGGTTGGTGTGGCCGTCCGCGCGGGCGGCGGCGGCGATGTCCTCGGGCCGGGTGGAGGCGGGCGCCACGGTCGAGTGGTTGGTGACCAGACCCACCTGGGCGCCGGGGGCGGCGGCGCGGATGGCCTGGGTGGCGAGCCCGTGGGCGAGCAGGAGGTGGTACGAGGCGCGGACGGCGGCGGTGAGGTCGGTCAGGCCCGGGGCCATCCGCCCCTCCAGGTGCCCGATCCAGCCGGAGCAGAGCGGTTCGTTGAGGGTGGCCCACTGGGTGACCCGGTCGCCGAGGCGTTCGGCGACGACGGAGGCGTAGGCGGCGAGGTGCTCGGCCGTGGCCCGCTCGGTCCAGCCGCCCCGGCTGTCCGTCACCCGGTCCTGGAGGGCCTGCGGCAGGTCCCAGTGGTAGAGGGTGACGGAGGGGGTGATGCCGGCGTCGAGGAGTCCGTCGACGAGCCGGTCGTAGAAGTCGAGTCCGGGCGCGTTGACGGGTCCGTCGCCGCCGGGGAGGACGCGCGGCCAGGCGACGGAGAGCCGGTAGGCGTCGGCGCCGAGGCCCTTCATCAGGGCGACGTCCTCGGGCCAGCGGTGGTAGTGGTCGCAGGCGGTGTCGCCGTGGTCGCCGTTGTCGATCGCGCCGGGGACGCGGGAGAAGGTGTCCCAGATGGACGGAGCCCTGCCGTCCTCGGCGACGGCGCCCTCGATCTGGTAGGCGGAGGTCGCGGTGCCCCAGGAGAAGTCCGGCGGGAAGGCCTCCAGGTCGAGCGTGGTGCGGGAGTCGGTGGATTCGGACACGGGGAACCTCTTCGTGATGGGTGTGGAGAGGGACGTCACTTGACCGCACCTGCGGTGAGGCCGGCGACGAGATAGCGCTGGAGGAGCAGGAAGCCGACGACGACGGGGACGCTGACCACGAGGGAGGCGGCCATCACCTGGTTCCAGTAGACGTCGTTCTGGGTGGCGTACCCCTGGAGACCGACGGCGAGGGTGCGGGTGGTGTCGTTGGTCATGACGGAGGCGAAGAGGACCTCGCCCCAGGCGGTCATGAAGGCGTAGACGGCGACGGCGATGATGCCGGGGGACGCGGCCGGGACGATGACGCGGAACAGCGCGCTGATCGGCCCGCAGCCGTCGACCTTCGCGGCCTCGTCGAGCTCGCGCGGGATCGAGTCGAAGTAGCCGGTCAGCATCCAGATGGAGAACGGCAGCGAGAAGGTCAGATAGGTGAGGATCAGGCCTTCCCGGGAGCCGAAGAGGGCGATGCCGGTGGCGTTGCCGATGTTGACGTAGATGAGGAAGAGCGGCAGCAGGAAGAGGATGCCGGGGAACATCTGCGTGGACAGCACCGTGACCGTGAAGACCCGCTTGCCGCGGAAGGTGTAGCGGCTGACGGCGTACGCGGCGAAGATCGCGACCATCACCGAGAACACCGTGGCCGCGCCCGCGACGACGATCGAGTTCATGAAGTAGTCGGCGAGCGGGACGGTCTCCCAGATGTCGACGTACGGGCGGAGCGTGAGCCCGGACGGGAACCACTCGAACTTCCCCGAGACGTCCTCCAGCGGCTTCAGGGAGCTGGAGACCATGACGTACACCGGCAGCACCACGAACGCGGTGAGCAGGGTGAGGAAGATCCGGCGCGCCCAGAGGAACGAGCGGGGCGCCGCCATGGGGGAGCGCGGAGCCGCGCGCCGGGATGCGTGCTCAGACATCTGAGGTCTTCCTTCCGCGGCTGGTGAGCAGGAGGTAGACGCCCGTGACGACGAGGAGGAAGAGCAGCAGGAGCACGGACATGGCCGAGCCGGTGCCGAAGTTCCAGGTCTGGAAGGACGACTGGTAGATGTGCAGCGAGATCAGGTCGGCGGACTCGGGCGCCGCCTTGCCGAAGAGCACGAACGGCGTGTTGAAGTCGTTGAACGTCCACAGGAACAGGACGAGCACGAGGACCTGGTTGACCGAGCGCAGCGACGGCAGGGTGATGTGCCGGATCTGCTTCCAGACGCCGGCGCCGTCGAGCGCCGCCGCCTCGTACATGTCCCGGGGGATGTTCTGCAGTCCGGCCATGACGGTGAGGAAGGCGAAGGGCCAGCCCTTCCACACCGAGACGACGAGCAGCGTGTAGAAGGCGTTGTCGCCGATGAGCCAGAAGGCGGGGCTGTCGCCGATGCCGAGCTGGTCGTGGAGGACGTGGTTGATGAGGCCGTTGTCCCGCTGGAACATGAACGCCCAGGTGATCACGGCGGCGTACACGGGCAGGGCGTACGGGACGAGGAACAGGGTCCGCAGGAAGCCGCGGCCCCGGAAGTTCTCCTGGAGGAAGATCGCGGCGGCCGTCCCGAGGAACCAGCACAGCCCCACGGAGAGGACGGTGAACAGACACGTCGTCAGGAAGGACTTCAGCAGCGCCTGCCCGACGGGGGCGTCGAAGTCGATCGCGACGGTGTAGTTGTCCAGGCCCGACCAGGGAGCCTCGCCCCAGTTCCGGATGTAGAACTGGGTCAGCTCCTTGAAGCTCATGGCGATGCCCATGAGCATCGGCACGAGGTGCACGAGGAGTTCGAGGAGCAGGGCGGGCAGAAGCAGCAGGTAGGGCAGTGCGATGCGGCGACGCCCGGAGCGGCGTGGTGCGCGTGCCTCTCCGGGTGTGGCCTTGCGCACCGCCGGCTCGGTCGGGTGAGCGACGGCGGTTTCGGTCATGGTGGGGCGGCCTACTTCTTGGGCATCTGCTGCTGGGCCTTTTCGAGCTTGGCCTTCACGGACTCCGTGGTGACCGGGCGGCCGGCGGCGGCGTCGGCGAACAGCTCCTTGACCGCGGTGCCCACGACCGTCTCGAACTGCGACTCCTCGGGCACCTGCGGCAGCGCCGCGGCGCTGGTGGCGAGGGTGTCGCGGATGACGGTGAGCGAGGGGTCGGCGAAGGCGGCGTCCTGCTGGGCGCTCTTGACCGGCGGGACGGAGCCGTACGCCTTGTTGAGGGCGATCTGCTCCTCGTCGCTCGTCATGTACTTCACGAACTTCAGCGCGCCGTCGAGGTTCTTGGTGTTCTTGAAGACGGCCAGGTTGATGCCGGCGACCATCGAGTTGGTCTGGGCGCCCTGACCGGGCTTGCCCGACGGGACCGGGGCGGGGGCCACGCCCCACTCCTCCGGACCCATGCCCTGCGAGGAGAAGGTCTGCGACGGGGTCTGCCACAGGACCATGCCGGTCTTGTTCTTGGCGAAGTCGCTCAGGGACTGGTTCTGGGCGTACTCGGCGTTGCCGGGGGCGACGATCTTCTGCGCGGCCATCAGGTCGATGTACTGCTTGACGGCGGCGACGGCACCGTCGGAGGTGAAGTCGGGCTTGCCGTCGGCGGTGAAGAAGTCGGCGCCGTGCTGCTTGCCGAGGACGAAGACCTGGTGGATGTTGTTGGAGAGGTTGGAGCCCTCGACACCGATGCCCGCGTTGCCGCCCTTGCTGAGCTTCTTGCCGGCCGCGATCACCTCGTCCCAGGTGGTCGGCGGCTTGGCTATGCCCGCCTCCTTGAACATCTTCTTGTTGTAGTAGAGCGCGTAGGCCATGGAGTACAGCGGGACGGCGGCCGGGTCCTTGCCGGGGACGCCGGTGGAGCCGAGTGCGGAGTCGACGAAGCGGCCCTTGCCGCCGATGGCCTCCAGGTTCTTCGCGTCCCACGGCAGGAGGGCGCCGGTGGACTGGAGCGAGGCGCTCCAGGTGTTGCCGATGTTGAGGATGTCGGGGCCCTGGCCGGAGGTGGTCGCGGTGAGGATCCGGTTGAGGAGGTCGGACCACGGGATCACCTCCAGCTTGACCTTGATCCCGGTCTCCTTCTCGAACTGGTCGAGCTCGGGCTGCAGGACCTTCTTGTCGACCTCCAGGCTGGCGCCCTGGTTGGAGGCCCAGTAGGTGAGGGTCTTCGGCGACGACTCGCTCCCCTCACCCCCGCCGCAGGCGGTGGCGGTGAAGGCGAGGGAGAGGGTGACGACACCGGTGACAGCGGCTCTGACTCTGCGCATGGCTCCTGGGCCCTTTCGGGGACGAGGGGATCGCCGATGTGAGGGGCGGCTGGAGGCCTCGCCGTAACATCGGCTTAATTTAGGATGTGAGTTAAACCCCATGAGAAGGTCGCGTCAAGGCTTGTACTGCGGGTATGTTGCAACGAACGACTTCAGAGACGGGGACCAAAGTGCACGCGAGAACTGGCCGCACGGTGCGTGACCTGCGGCGCGAGAACCGCACCGCCGTTCTGCGCAGGCTGTACTTCGACGGACCGATGAGCCGCCTCATGCTCGGCCCCGCGACCGGACTCAGCTCGGGCTCCGTCAGCAACGTGGTCGCCGAACTCGTCGCCGACGGCCTCGTCGAGGAGGCGGGCAGCGTCGACTCCGCCGGCGGTCGCCCCCGCACCCTCGTCCGCATCACCCCCGCCAGCGGCTTCATGATCGGCGTCGACATCGGCGAAACCCGGGTCAGGATCGAGCTGTTCGATCTCACCCTCACCGAACTCGCCCGCACGGAACGCCCGTTGGCCTGCTCCGGACCCCGTACCGCCCGCTACGACGTCGACCTCGTCGTCGACCACCTCCGCGAGGGCATCGCCGAGGTGCTGCGCATCGCGGACGTACCCGCCGACCGCCTCATCGGTGTCGGCGTCGGCGTGCCCGGCATCGTCGCCCGCACCGCCGAGGACGGCGCGGTCGTGCACGGCCAGACCGTCGGCTGGGACGCCGTCCCCTTCGAACGCCTCCTCCGCGCCGCCGTCGACCTGCCCGAGTCCGTCCCGTACTGGATCGACAACGGCGCGAAGACCCTGGGCCAGGCCGAGATGTGGTTCGGCGCCGGCCGGGGCGCGCGCAGCGCCGTCGTCGTCCTCTTCGGCTCGGGCGTCGGCGCCTGCGTGGTCACGGACCCGATGGGGCCGGGCCGGGCGATCGAGTGGGGACACCTGACGGTACGGGTGCGGGGCCGCCGCTGCCGCTGCGGCGCCCAGGGCTGCCTGGAGGCGTACGCCGGATCCGAAGCCCTCCTGGAGCGGTGGCGGGAGGCCGGCGGCGTGCCCCCGGCCGGTGCGGACGAGGAGACGGCGCTGACGGCGATGCTGGCGGCCGCCTACCCGGCGGAGCCCGGGACGGAGCCCGACGCCACGGCGCTCGCCGTCCTCGCGGAGACCGCCGAGTACCTGGGCGCCGGATTCGCCGACCTCATCAACCTCTTCCAGCCCGAACGCATCCTCGTCGGCGGCTGGGCCGGCCTCCAGCTCGGCACCCGCTTCCTCGAGACCGTGTCCGGCTACGCACGGGAGTACGCGCTCACGTACCCGGCCAGCCGTACCGGCATCGGTCTCGGCACCCTCGGCCCGGAGGCCGTCACCGTCGGCGCGGCCCTGCTGCCGCTGGTCGACTTCTTCGCCCAGGGAGGCCGACGCCCCGAGAGCAAGCCCACGATCCCCGCCCCCGCCTGGCAGTCGGCCCTCCAGGACCGCGTCTCGCCCTGAAGCGCGTCGACCGGGCCGGGGGACCCCGCCGGGCGGCACCCGTGCCGCCCGGGGCCGTCGGCAAGGCCCCGGGACCCCGGCAGTGCGGCGGCTTCAAGAGTCGTCAAAGACCTTCTGCGCGTTGGGCAAGGCAAGGCCGGGCGGTCCCACGGAGTCGTACGTTCCTGGTGTGACTCCTCCTTCTGAACCTCACATATCCCAGGGCCCGGCCGTGGCCACCTCCTCCTCGCGCCGCACCGTGCTGCGCACCGCCCTCACCGGAGCGGCACTGACCGCAGGAGCGTGGGCAGGTGGCCTTCCGGCGGCATCGGCGACACCACCGGCGAACGGGAAACCGCGGCCCACCACACCCGCCGCGGCCTTGCGCGAGCTGAACGCGGGCAACCGGCGCTGGCGCAGCCACCACGAGCGACACCCCCACGAGTCGCTCGCCGTCCGGAGGGAGATGGTCTCCGGACAGCATCCGTTCGCCGTCGTCCTCGGTTGCATCGACTCCCGCGTCGCGCCCGAACTCGTCTTCGACCAAGGCCTGGGCGATCTGCTCACCGTGCGTTCCGCCGGAGAGGTCCTCGACGAGGCGGTGCTCGGCAGCGTCGCGTACGGAGTGCTGGAGCTTGCCATCCCGCTCGTCGTGGTCCTCGGACACCAGTCGTGCGGCGCCGTGTCCGCGGCCGTCCACGCGGACCGGACCGGTGAGCGTCTTCCCGCGCACATCCAGTACATCGCCGACCAGATCAAACCCGCGATCGACCGTGCGCAGGAGGGCGCCGCCCGCGTCGACGCGACCGTCTCGGCGCAGGTACGGCGCGTGCGGTCGCAGCTCGCGGCGGAGCCCGACCTCGCTTCGAGGATCAGCGAGGGACGGCTGGCGATCGTCGGCGCGCGCTACGAGCTGACCAGTCAACTGGTCCACACGGTCGACTGAGCGTCCCCCTGCCCACCCTTCGGCCGGTACGCCCGCCGGTCGAAGGGGGAGTGGCACGGCCTGGGGCTGAAGCCCCGCTTCGCGGGGGTCAAGAGGCGTCACGCGCGCTTCCACGCCAAAAAGGGGGTGGTCCGACGTGCGGTTAATGGCTGGGCGCCACCCTGCCCCGAGGTGCGCGGGCACCTAGCATTCGACCATCCCCGCTCACAACTGCGGGGCGGTCGGACAGAGTTCATACGCATGATAGTTCAACCGTTGCCGGTTGGACTACCCCGCTGCGTACGTCCGGCCTCGTCGATCTCCCGCACCTCGCACCAGTTCTCACCGCATCAGGTCTCCACCGCACCAGGTCCATGACGGCCGCCGCCCTCGAGCGCGGCGCGCCGCATCCCAGCCCGTGGCCCGGACGCACCCGTACGTCCGAGCCCATCGGGAACCGAAGCACCGGATGGGAGAAACATGAGAGGTCCCCTGCTCGTGAGCGCGGCGGTCGCCGCCCTGTTCGCCTCGGCCCTGCCCGCCCAGGCCGGACCGGGGTCGATCGTCGACCCGCCGCCGGACAGGATCGTCATCGACATCGCGACGGTGAACGGATCCGGCTGCCCCCTGGGCACCGCCGCCATCGCCGTGTCCGAGGACAACACGGCCTTCACCGTCACCTACAGCGAGTACCTCGCGCAGGTGGGCGGCGGCTCGTCCCCCACGGCGGCCCGCAGAAACTGTCAGCTGAACCTGCTGGTGCACGTGCCACAGGGCTTCACGTACGCGATCGCCAGCGCCGACTACCGGGGCTACGCCTCGCTCCAACGCGGGGCGAGCAGCACGGAGAAGGCCTCATACTACTTCCAGGGCTCGCCCAGCACGGCCTCCCGCACGCACACCTTCCGAGGCCCGTACGAGGACAACTGGCAGGCGACCGACGACACCGACTGGGCACAACTGGTCTGGGCGCCCTGCGGCGTCCAGCGCAACTTCAACATCAACACCGAACTCCGGGTGAACGCCGGCACGTCGAGCCCGAGCACCACCAGCTACATGACCATGGACTCCACGGACGGTGACATCAGCACTGTCTACCACCTGGCGTGGAAGGAGTGCCCGGCCGGCTGACGCGCGCGGCGGCCGCGGCGCACCACCGCGCCCGGCCGCCGACCGGACACGGTCCCGCAGTCCGGCTCCGGCGGCTTCGGCCGCCGCGCCGCGGCCGTCACACGCGGCCATCCGCTCCGACGTCCGTCTCGCTGACGATCTCCCATCACCGCGTAGTACTTGAGGATGATCCGGCGCCCATACGGAGACGGACTTTGCGACCGATGGGGAACCCGGGCCCGAGAGAACCGTCTTGATCCTCGCGTCGGCTTGATCGTCGAGCCGACCCGAGGAGGTTCTGATGGCAGGTCAGGTGACGGAGAGGCCGGCGCGGGCGTCGGCGCCGGAGTACCAAGGGGCGCTGGGGTCGCTGTCGGTGAACGCCTCCCTGCCCGAGGTGCTCGCCCGGGGCGTCCGGGAACTCCGGGCGGCCGAGGAGGCAGGGGACCGTCGGGAGGCGGCGCGCTGCGGTCTCGCCGTGGCCGAGGCCTGCCGCAGGCTCGGGCGGATCGAGGAGGCCGACCGGGCGTGGAAGGCGAGCTACCGGGCGGCGCGTTCGGCCGGTCACGAGGGTGCCATGGCGTGGGCGCTGTGGAGCGGCGGCACCCTGGCCCGCCAGCGCGGTGCGCTCAGGCTGGCGTACCGGCTCCTCGGGCTCGCGGCCGAGGCCGGCGAGCGGGGCGGGGACATCGTCGTACGGGGCTACTCGCTGGCGGGGCTCGCCGAGACCGGACGCATCCAGGGCGACTACGAGGCGGTGGGACGGCTGCACGAGCAACTGCTGGCCGAGGCCCGCCGTCGCGGCGAGGCCCGCCACACGGTGTGGGCCCTGGAGGGCATCGCGCAGATGCATCGCAACACCGGCTCCTACGACAAGGCCCTGGCCCTCTTCGAAGAGGCGGCCGAGACGGCGTCGCGCGCCGAGGACCGCCGCGGGTGGGCCTGGGCCCTGCGGGGCATCGCCGACGTGGTGTCCGTACGGGACGGCGATGTGGAGCGCGCCCTGTCCCTGCTGTCGCGGGCGGAGGAGGCGTGCAAGGAGATACGGCTGGCCAGCGCGCTCGCCTACAACCACAAGATGCGCGGCAACGTGCTGTACCGGGCGGGTCGCTACGAGCAGGCCCGCGAGCTGTACGCGCAGGCCCTGGCGGAGTTCCGCGAGATGGAGGAGCCGCGGGGGACGGCACTGTCGAGGCTGGGACTGGTCAAGGCCGAGGCCCGCCTGGGCCACGACGCCGCGCACACCGCCGCCGAACTGACCGACCTCCGCACGACGCTCGACCGCATCGGGCTCCGGCCCGCCCGGGACATGGTGGACAAGGCCGCGGCCGAACTGGGCGTCGGCCCGCTGCCCGACCACCACGGAGACGGACCGGGTGAAGCCGGCCCCGTGCTGCCGGCCGTCGGCGCGGAAGCCCTGCGGAAGGCCGACGTGGAGGGGCTGCGGTGAGCGCCCTCCCGACATCCGCCCGGCCGGTCCGCGCCCGCACGGGCGCGCCTGGCACCACGGCCGTGACCGTGGTGAGCGCCACCCGCGGTCACGAGTCCTCGGCGACCGCCCTTCTGGACCGGTGCCGTGACCGGGTCCGGCCCGCGCTCGCGGAGGCGGTGGGCCGGCTGCACCCCTGGACCGGAGAGATGGCGGCGTACGCGCTGGGCTGGGCCGACACGGCCGGCACCCCGGACCCCGGCGGATCCGAGGGCAAAGGGGTGCGGCAGGCGCTCGCCCTGCTCGGGGCCGAGGCGGTCGGCGCGGACGGCGCCGACGCGATCCCGGGCGCCGTCGCCGTCGAACTCGTGCACACCTTCTCCCTGCTGCACGACGACATCATGGACGCCGACGCGCTGCGCCGGCAGCGTCCCGCGGTGTGGAAGTCCTACGGGACGGGCCCGGCCGTCCTGGCCGGCGACGCGCTCCTCGCCCAGGCCGTGACGAGCCTGGCGGAGACCCCGGGCCCGCGTACGGCGGCCGCCGTACGGCAGCTCTGCGGGACCCTGACCGCGCTGGTGTCCGGACAGGCGGAGGACCTGCGCTTCGAGGAGCGTCCTTGGTCAGGGCCCGGCGCGGTCGAGCCGGAACAGTACCGGTCCATGGCCGAGGACAAGACAGGCGCCCTGCTGGGCTGTGCGCTCGCGCTCGGCGCGATCCTCGGCGGCGCCCCCGACAGGACCGTGAGCGCGCTCGACCGCGCCGGACGCCGACTCGGCCTGGCTTTCCAGGCGGTGGACGACATCCTCGGGATCTGGGGTGACCCGGGAGTCACCGGAAAGCCCGTCCACGCGGACCTCCGGCAGGGCAAGAAGACCTACCCGGTCCTCGTCGCCCTGGCCGGCGGAGGAAGGGCCGCACGCGAACTCCAGGCGTTCCTCGGGTCGGGACGGCGGATCGACGGCGAGACCGCCGAGCACGTCGCGGCGCTCGTGGACGAGGCCGGCGGGCGGACCGAGACCCGGGAGCAAGCACGCCGACACCTGGCCGCCGCCCGCCACGCGCTGCGGGAGGCGCCGCTGAAGCACTCCGCGGCACAGGAACTGGACGTGCTGTTCACCCACCTGCTCGACCGCACCTGGTGACGTGGGGGCGGGTCGGGGACCCCGCTCAGGAGGCGCCGCGGGCCCCGCGGGGAATCGCCAGTTCCGTCAGGAGCGCAGCACCCGGGCGCAGCCCGGTCCAGGCGCCGGACCAGGTCAGGACGGCGACCGCGGACGTCGGGAACTTGGTCCGCACACGGTCCAGGAGGTCCTCGTCCGCGCCCGCCGTACCGGCCGCCCGGGCCGCCCCGTCGGCCCCGTCCGCGCCCGTCGCGAGCAGGAGGATCAGGTCCTCCAGACCCGGGTTGTGCCCGACCAGGAGCAACGTGCCGACGTCGTCGGACACGCCGTGGAGCACATCGAGCAGTTCCGGGCCGTCCGCCCCGTACAGCCGCAGGTCGTGACGGGTCGGCACAGCGCGCTCCAGCTCCGCGGCCGCCAGCTCCCAGGTGTGGCGGGCACGCCGGGCCGGGGAGCACAGGACCAGGTCGGGCAGCCCACCGGCCTCGGCCAGGAAGCGCCCGACGGCCGGGGCGTCACGCAGCCCGCGCGGGCCGAGGGGGCGGTCCTGATCGGCGACCCCCTCGGGCCATGCGCTCTTGGCGTGGCGCAGGACCAGCAGGCGGCGGGGCCTGCCGTCGGCGCGGCGGGTCCCGGCGGCACGGGTCCCGGGAGAACGGTCGTGCTCAGGGGGCTCGGTGGAGGGCTGCACGACCTTGAGCGTACGGGGTGGTGCGCCGCACGGCCATGGACGCTACGGGCGGGCCCGCGCGGCGAGGCGGCCGGCCCGGCCGCGGTATCGGTTCACAGACGGATGACGACGAGCGCCGTGTCATCCGAGTTGCCGTTGGTGTTCAGGAGGTCCGCGAGGAGGGCGTCGGCGAGGTCCTCGGGGTTGTCCCTCCTGCGCCGGCGCAGGGATTCGGCGAGCCGTGCGAGGCCGGCGTCGATGTCCTCGGTGCGGCGCTCGATCAGGCCGTCGGTGTACAGCACCAGCGTCGCGCCTTCGCTGAAGGCGGCGGTCGCCTGGGGGCGGGAGACGTGCTCAGGGCGGGCGCCGAGCGGAGGGTCGGTCGCTTGGTCGAGGAAGGTCACGTCGCCGCCCGGGCTGAGCAGCGCGGGCGGAGGATGGCCGGCGCTGCTGTACGTCAGGGTGTGCGTGCTCCAGTCGATGAAGGTCGTCGCCACGGTCGACGACTCGGCGCCCTCGACGGAGCGGGCGTAGAGACCGAGGACTTCGAGCGCCTGGGCCGGGCCGTCGGCGACGAGCGTCGCCGCGCTCAGCGCGCTGCGCAGTTGTCCCATGACACAGGCGGCGCTGAGGCCGTGGCCCACCACGTCCCCCACGGCCACCGCCATACGGTCCCCGGGGAGACCGACGAGGTCGTACCAGTCGCCGCACACGTTGAGGCCGCCCACCGCGGGGCGGTAGCGGACGGCGGCGCGATGGTGTCCGACGGGGCCGGGGGAGGGGAGCATCGCCGCCTGGAGGGCCAGTGCCACCTTGCGCTCCCGGGCGTGCGCCTTGCGCAGGCGCTCGTTGACCTCCTGCAGTTCCCGGGAGCGGGTGTAGAGCTCGGCCTCCAGTCGGGCCGCCTTGGTGGTGCCCGCGAGACCGCCACGGGCACGGATGAGCTGAGTGACCTCCTCCACCCGGTGCACGATGAGCACCACCTGATCGTCGGGGCCCAGCACGGGCGCGTTGACCGGGCTCCAGAAGTGCTCCTGCCAGTGGCCGGGCCGCTGGGAGTCCTCGATGTCGTAGCGGAGCAGCGCCATGGTGTCCCGTTCGCCGGTGGCGACCACACGGAGCATCGACGCCTCGGTCTCCCGCATACCGGCGGCGGCCGGGTCGCCGGGGTTCTCGGGGAAGGCGTCGAAGATGTAGCGCCCGACCAACTCCTCGCGGGAACGCCCGGCGAGACGTGCGAAGTCCTCGTTGACGTCCACGTACACCAGCTCGGGCGTGAGCAGCGCGACCATGCCGGGCAGGGCCTGGAACACGGCCGCGTAGTCGACCTGCTGATCGTTCATTCCCTGCCCGTCCCGGCGCCGACCGCCGTTGAGTGCTCTTCCACGATAGGAGGGAACGTGCCACGGAGACCGGGGCGGAGAGCTCCCCAGCCCAAGATCGTCACCCGGTTGGCCCCATGAGGGTCACCACATCGAGACGCCGGAACGTTACGTCATTCAGCTCGCGGAGTCCCCGCCAGGACCGTCGCGCGGAAGGACGCCACCACCGGCCGGAGATCGACCCGGTGCCACGCCGCCCAGAGCCGCACCGATCCGTCGTACCAGGGGAGTTCCCGTACGACGATGCCCTCGGTCGAGCCGCGCACCATGCTCCGCTGGACGAGCGCGAGGCCGAGGCCGGAGGCGACCAGCCCCAGTGCGGTGAGGGCGTCGGCGGCGTCGAGGCGGATGTCCGGGGTGAAGCCGGAGGCGGTGCACGAGGCGACGAACGCGTCACGCCAACCGGGGGCGTGGGAGTCGCCCACCGCGATCCACGGCTGACCGTCCAGATCGTCGGGCGTCACGTCCTCCCGACCCGCGAGGGGATGGTCCGCGGGCACCGTGAGCAGCAGCGGATCCCGCAGCAGGGGCGCGGCGTCCAGGTCCGGATCGTCCTGCGGAGGTGGCGTGCGGACGAGCGCGATGTCGAGGCTCCGCTGGCGCAACCCCTCGAACTGGTCGGCCGAGTCCTGGTCGTACAGCGCCACGTGGATGCCCGGGCGCTCCTCGCGCAGGGTGCGCAGAGCCGTGGGCAGGACTCCCGTGTGCATGGCGTCGGCGACGTACCCGATGCACAGCCCGCCCTCCTCGCCCCGGCCGAGTCGCCGGCCGAGGTTCTCCAGCCGGTCCGCGTGGCGCAGCAGAGCGCGGGCCTCGGTCAGGAAGACGTGGCCGTCCGAGGTGAGCCGAATGCGTTGCTGGCTCCGCTCGAAGAGGGTGAGGCCCAGGTTCTTCTCGAGCTGGGCGATCTGCCGGCTGAGGGGCGACTGGGAGATGTGGAGCCGTTCGGCGGCCCTTCCGACGTGCTCCGTCTCGGCGACGGTCACGAAGTAGCGGAGTTGTCGCAGGTCAAGCATGTGGGACCTCAAAGGACTGAAGTGAGCCCGAGTAAGTCTTGGACAGTCTCATGTAGGGATCCTAACCTCGGAAGCACAAGGTCGACGGATCGGCCATTCATCGGCAATACGTTGCAATTCCAAGCCAAAAGGATCTTTCGTGACCATCTCCTCCCTCCTCCCCGGCACCCTCGGCTTCGGCACCGCCCCCCTCGGCAACATGTTCCGCGCCATCCCCGACGACGAGGCCGCGGCCACCGTCGAAGCCGCCTGGACCCAGGGCATCCGCTACTTCGACACCGCCCCCTTCTACGGCGCGGGCCTCTCCGAGAGCCGCCTGGGCGACGTCCTCGCCCAGCACCCCCGCGACGAGTTCGTCCTCAGCACCAAGGTCGGCCGTCTCGTCCTCGACGAGATCGAGGACCCGGCCGCCCGCGACCTGGGCGAGAAGGGCGGCCTCTTCGAGCACGGACGCCCCCACACGATGGTCAACGACTACAGCGCCGATGCCACGCTGCGTTCCATCGAGGACAGCCTGAAGCGACTCAGGACCGACCGCCTCGACATCGTCTGGGTGCACGACGTCGCGCAGGACTTCTACGGGGACGCATGGCTGGCCGCGTACGAGACCGCCCGCACCGGCGCCTTCCGCGTCCTCCAGCGGCTCCGCGACGAGGGCGTCATCAAGGCCTGGGGCCTGGGAGTCAACCGCGTCGAGCCCCTGGAGCTCACGCTCGACCTCGACGAGCCGAAGCCCGACGCGTTCCTCCTCGCCGGCCGCTACACGCTGCTCGACCACGGCCGGGCCCTGCAGCGCCTGCTCCCCGCGGCCGCGGAACGGGGAGTCGACATCGTCGTCGGCGGCCCCTACAGCTCGGGGATCCTCGCCGGAGGCACCCACTTCGAGTACCAGAAGGCGCCGGCGGCCATCGTCGACAAGGTCGAGCGGATCAAGGCCGTCGCCGCCCGCCACGACGTCGGCATCAAGGCCGCCGCCCTGCAGTTCTCCCTCGCCCACCCGGCCACCGTCGCCGCGATCCCGGGGGCCACGAAGCCCAGCCGCATCGCGGAGGACGTCGCCGCGCTGGAGGAGACGATCCCCTCCGCGTTCTGGAACGAGCTCCGCGCCGAAGGGCTCATCGCGGGCGACGCCCCCGTGTCGGCACCCACCGCCTGACCTGCATCCCCACCGCCGGACAGACCTTCCCCTCCCCCCCACACACACACGCACGCACAGCACCGAAGGAGACCTCCGTGGCCACCACGACCGCGACCATTGACATCCCCGCCTCCCCGGAGAGCGTCTGGCAGCTCATCGGCGGCTTCGACTCGCTCCCGGAGTGGCTGCCCTACATCCCCACCAGCCGCCTGGGGGAGGGAGGCCGCGTCCGCACCCTCACCAACGAGGACGGCGGCGTGATCGTCGAACGCCTCGAGGCCTTCGACGACAAGGCCCGCAGCTACAGCTACTCCATCCTCCAGGCGCCGTTCCCCGTCACCGGCTACCTGTCCACCCTCAGCGTCCACGCGGGAGAGGACGAGGCCACGGCCCGTGTGGAGTGGACCGGCACCTTCACGCCCGACGGCGTCGGCGACGACGAGGCCGTCGCCCTCTTCCACGGCATCTACCGGGACGGCCTGGCCGCGCTGCACGAGACGGTCACCTCGGGCCACTCCCTGCGGACCTCGTGACGCACCCGATCCACGGCGCCCCCGGTCAGCTGTCCGGCAGGACCAGCCAGACCTCGGACAAGGCGAGGCCGTGTTCGCGGGTCACCACCCCGCACGGGCAGCCCAACGACATCCGGCCGTCATCACAGGCCACCGTCCACGGGCCGGTCACACCCGCGCACGCGGGGCACCCGAAGGTCTCGGCCGTCCACACGCCGGCAGCGGGTCTGCCGTAGTGACGGAAACGCCCCGCGTACCGGACCTGCCAGGGGTCGACCCGGGGAGTGACCGGAAGCGTGCCGACGGGGACCGTGCCGACCGGAACCGTGCCGGGCCGGCTTCCGGAGGCCAGCAGGGTGAAGAGCTCGACCAGGGCGGGGAGAAGCGCCTCGCCGGCGTCCGTCGGCGGCACCGACGGGCCGCCCGTCGCCCCGATCGACGATCCGTACCTGGGGGCCGCCGCCGCGGGCGGCGGGTTCGGAGCTCCGTGCCACGGCAGGAACGCGCGGGCGACGGCGGCCAGGAGGGCTGCCGCACGTGGGCTGACGGCGCCGGCGTCGAGATGATGGAGCGCAGTGCGCAGGATGCGCTGGAGCCTCCGGTCCCGATCCGTGAGCGTTGTCCGTGCGGACGCCGCTTGCCGCGACGGGAGCGGAGCCGCGAGGCGCTTCAGCACCGCCGTCGCCGCCCCGGAGTCCGGCGCCGCCGGGCGCCACTCGCCGGCGACCAGGAGTTGCCGCGCTCGCCCGGCCTCGCGAGCGAGCGAGCGCGTGGGCAGCACCGGCGAGCCGAAGTCCGCCCAGGACGCCTCGTGCCCGTCCGTCATGTCGCTGCCCTCCCGGCGGTGTCCGCGGCCGCGTGGTCAGCCGAGGATCGAAGCATCGGACTCGGCCGCCTCGGCGGCAGGCACCGTGACCTTCACCGGCCTGCCGAGCTCGGTGAGCGTCAGCGTGTTGACGGAGGAGGCGGCACCTTCGATCGTCATGGACAGGCGCACCTGCACGGCCCGCTTCCGGCTGTCGACCCATACGTCGACGGTCGCGGGAATCAGGCCTCCCATGAGGTCGCGGAGCCGGTCCGTCTTGGCCCGCATCTCCTTGTTCATCTGCAGGGTGAGCGCCTCGTGGGTGAGGAGACCTCGGTACCGCGTCACGGCGGAGCCGTTCAGGTCCTCCTCGCCCACCTGCTGGAACCTCTCGCCCATGGCGGCCTGGCGCAGCGTGTACTCGGGGTCGTTGGCGGGTGCCCGCAGTATGTGGCGGGCCTCGACCTCGTCGCGGTCGACGTAGGACCACGGCATGGTCTCGTCGCCGGCGGCGCCGCGTATGTACACGCGTCCGTCCGCGAGGACCTCCTCGAACCGGGCTGCCGTCGCGATTCCGATGCTGACGGTGCCACGGTGCTCGGCGAAGTCGTGCGCGCCCTTGCCCGAGATGACGTACGCGGGGACCGAACCCTTGCCGAGCTCCGTCCTGACCGACGTGCGGGCGGTGGTGCGCCCCGTGGCGTCGAGGGCCACCCGTACCGTACGGGTGGAGTCGACGGCGGCCGCGACCGTGGGCGTCGCCGTGGGTGTGGCGCCGGTCGCGCGCGAGGGCGTCGCCCCGGACGCACCGCCGCCGGACTTCGCGGCCCCGCATCCGGTGGACAGAAGGACGCTGCAGACGACGACGGTCGACGAAAGGGCACGGCGCACGGTGGCGGAACTCCCGGTCACATGAGGTGGGGTACGGCAGTGCCCCCTGATCATGCGACACGCCTACTGCGCTGACCAGCGTATAGAGCGAGATCAGCGGTCCCGGCCCCGGGGGCCGACGCACGACACGGCGGCTCGTGGGACGACAGGGCCGGCGGCCTCGCCGTGCGCCTCCGGGAGTCGCCGGACGGGGCCGGGCCGAGGGGCCGTCGTCCTGGTGAGCAGGTCGCGTGCGAGCAGTCCCGCGCCCAGACATGAGGCGCCGTCACCGAGGGCGGCCCGAACGACAGCGGGCGTCCGCTGGAACGTGACGCGTTCCTCCACCGCCGCCCGGAGCGGGGTGAGGAGCGTCTCGCCGGCCTCGGCGAGTCCACCCCCGATGACCAGTGTGCGAAGGTCGAGGACGGTGTGCGCGGCGATCAGTCCGTCGGCGAGCGCGGCGACCGCCTCCCGCCAGACGCGGCTCGCGGCCTCGTCGCCCGCCGCGACGGCTCGGGCGCAGGCGGCGCCGCCCACCGAGGGGTCGCCGCACAGGGTGCTCCAGGCGCGGCCGACCGCGGCCTCGGATGCCACGGCCTCCAGACAGCCGCGCCGACCACAACCGCACGGCGGGCCTCCGGGGCGTACGACGACGTGCCCGATCCGGCCCGCGTGTCCATGGGCACGGGCATCGGCCTCGATGCCGTCGCCGACCCCGATCACCCCGTCGACGGCGCTGCCGAGCGACACGAACAGGAACCGGCCGGCACCGCGCCCCGCCCCGAGGCGGCCCTCGGCGAGACCGGCGGCGCGGGCGCTCCGCTCGACCGCGACCGGCATGCCGTCGAGCCTGTGGCGCAGCGGCTCCCGCAGCGGGACGTCGCGGCGGCCGTGGCGGCCGAGGCGGGCGGAGTGCACGGCGATGCCGCCGTGCTCGGCGGACACCAGGCCGGGGACGGCGACACCCGCGGCGTCCGCGATCGTGCCGAGGCGCTCCCTGCCGCGGGCCCGCAGGTCCCCCGCGAACCGGAGGATCGACTCCACGACGGCAGCCGGGCCGAGCCCGCGCGCGAGGGGCCGCCGCTCCTCGTACAGGAGCCCGCCGTCCAGCGCGACCAGTGCCGCCTTCATTCCGGTGCCGCCCACGTCGAGGGCGATCACATGTCTCATGGGAACACTCGCACGGTGCCTCACGTCGGTGGGTTCCCAGGGGAGGGGCGCTCCGCCTGGGTGGTGCCCCGGCTGCCGGGACGAGACGCCGGGCCCGCCCGGCAGCCGGTCGTTCAGGCGCCGCACGGTCAGATCCCGGGCATGTCCTCGATGCGGACGAGGTGATGACCGCGCATCGTGTAGAGCCGCCCGCGTTCGTCCACGTTGACGTGCGGGCCGCTGTACCAGGCACCGTTGATCTCGGGGACGACGGTGGTGACGGCGAAGGTCCTCGGGTGGATGCGGAAGAGCGTGGTGTCGGAGACGCCGTAGACCGTTCCCCGGCTGGTCACCATGGCCGCGAAGCCGGGACAGATCCCCCGCAGGTCGGCCGTGTGGATCACCCGGCGGGCCGGCAGGTCGACGACGAAGAAGCCGCCCTTCCGCGTGAGGCCGAACAGACGCCGCTCCTGGACCGCCAGTGCCGCCACGCCGGTGGAGAACGGAAGATCGATGCGCCACACCTCCCGCCCCGCGACCGGGTCGAAGGCGACGAGCGTGCCCCGCGGCCCCTGCGCGGTGGGATTGTCACCCCCGAGGTACGCGATGCCGTTCCGCGTGGCCACGGCACGGACCAGCTGGGTCGCGTCGACCGGATTGACGAATACGGCCTTCCTGCCCTTCCTCGGCGAGTAGGTCCACAACGAGCCGCCGCCCTCGGTGTCGGACTGCACGCCGACCAGCAGCAGACGGTTGACCGCGTCGTGGCAGACGTCGAGCGGCCGGTTCTGCTCGCTGGGGAACGACGCGAGCTGGTGGGGCTGTTCGTCGGCCGACGGGTCGTACGTCCACATGCCCTGTCCGCTGTACTGGCCGGTGTAGAGCACCCCGTTCAGCACCTCGGCGTCCTTCGCCTCGCCCGGAGCACGGAGGTTGACGACCTTGCCGGTGCGCAGGTCGTGGCGGGCGATGACGTTGTTGCCGCCGACGTAGACGTACCGGCGGTCGGCGGCGATCCCCATGACGGTCTGCGGATCGACGGACGCGCCCGCCGAGCCGAGGTCGGTGACGGTGGACGTACCGGCCGCGATGTCGACCTCGGCGACGAAGCCGTAGCCGGAGACGACGGCCAGTGTCCCGCCGGTGTGGTCGAGGCCCCAGATCTCCCCGAGTTCGGGCCCCTCGAACGCGACCGGCGCGATGGTCCGGGTCGCCATGGTGTACGCGTGCAGTCCGGCGTCGCCGGCGAAGTAGATCCGCTCGCCGTCCGTCGTCAGGGTCTTCGCCACCTTCCCCCGGGTGGGCGTCACGGTGTACGAGGAGAGGTCGGCCAGGTCCATCACGGCGAGCTTGGCGGCCTCCGTCGATCCCGATGTGCTGACGACGAGCCGGTCGCCGAAGACGGCGATTTCCCGCAGGCTGGGGTCCCCCTCCAGCTCGGGCGGAGTGACGTCGCTGAACGTGCCCGCCGCCCGGTCGTAGGCGTACAGCGAGGCCCTGCTCGCACCGCCCCCGCCGGACAGGACGCTGCCGGCGCCGAAGAAGACGGTCGTGTCCGTGGCCGCGACGGCCCTGGCCAGAGTGGCGTTCGGGTCGGGCACGCCGAGCTTCGTCACCCGTCCCGTGCCGGGGTCGTACATCCACAGTGCGGGCGCCTTCCCCGGCACGCCGCCCACGGCGTACACGGTGCCGTCCGGGGCGACGGCGAGCTCGCGGATGTCCCTGTCCTCGGTCCGGCCGACGCCCACGGCGGGCCTGTCGGGGGTGGTCAGGTCCCAGCGGAAGAGGTTCGGCCCGCCCTCGTCGGCCTTGGCCAGGACACCGGCGTACAGGTACCTGCCCGACGGGTCCACGGCGAGGGCCTGGACCGAGTGGCCCGTCCCCAGGTCGGTACGGGCCACGACCCTGCGGGTCGGAAGACGGAAGGCGATCAGCCGGGTGGGGGTGAGGTTCCGCGAGCCGATGTAGACGGTGTCACCGACGAGGATCCCGCTCATGAGGGCGAACTGCTCGATGGCGGGCCCGAGATCGGTGACGGTCGTACGGGGGCGGGGCGGCGCCGCCTGCGCGGGCGCGCCGAGCAGCGGCGCGGCCGCCGCGCCCAGGCCGAGGGCGCCGCCTGCGCGGAGCAGCTGACGCCTGTCCATCGACGGAGAGTGCTGCATGGGGGACTCCTTGGGTCGTCGTGCGGGACATGGAGGGAGGGGCGGAGGGCCCGGGATCAGGCCGACGTGGCGAGTGCTGCCTGGTGGACGGCGTGGACGAACGGCCGTCCGGCGCAGTACCGCTCGACCTCGTCGAGCGCGCCGGCGGCGATCCGGCGGAGCTCACCGCCCAGCGAGCCCGCGATGTGCGGTGTGAGCAGGACGTTCGGCAGGGAGTAGAGCGGCGAGGCCGTGGGCAGTACCTCGGGCTCGGTGACGTCGATGACCGCGTGGATGCGTCCGGCCGTGGCCTCCACGGTGAGGGCGTCGGTGTCGACGAGCGAGCCCCGCGCCGTGTTGACGAGCGTGGCGCCGTCCCGCAGGAGGGACAGTCGGCGCGCGTCCATCAGATGGCGGGTGTCGGGCAGCGCGGGGGCGTGCAGGGAGACGACGTCCGACGCGGCGACCAGCTCGTCGAGCGCCACGTGCCGCGCCCCGAGCGTCGCGGCCCGTGCCGCGTCGACGTGGGGGTCGGCGAGGAGGAGGTCGAGGTCGTAGGGCCGCAGCAGTTCGAGCACCTTGCGGCCGACGAGCGAGGCACCGACGATTCCCACGGTGCGGCGGTAGTTGCCGAACCCGGGGAAGAGCCGTGACCAGTCGAGCGGGGAGCGCCGGTCGCGGTACAGGCCGCCGATCTCCAGGACCCGCTTGTTGGCGAAGAGGATCGCGGCCACGGTGTACTCGGCGACGGGAACGGCGTTGGCCGCGGCCGCCGAGGTCACCGCGAGCCCGCGGTCCCAGCAGGCCTGCGTCACATGGTGCTTGACGCTGCCCGCCGCGTGCACGACCGCCCTGAGGGCCGGCGCGCGGTCCAGGACGTCGGCGTCGAGGGGAGGACACCCCCAGGAGGTGATCAGGAGTTCCACGGTCTCCAGCCCCGGTGCCCGGGAGAAGTCCTCGACCACATGGTCCGGGTCGAGGTCGACGTACGCCCTGAGGCGTGCGGTCTCGGACGCCGGGAACAGAGCGTCCCGGTGGCGCCGGCCCATGGCGAACAGGGCTCGGGGACGAGGGGGTGTCGTGGTGCCGGCCGCACCGGTGGCCGTGGCGTCGCCGGCCGTGGTGCTGGCGGCCGTGGTGCCGGCGGCTGTGGTGCCGGTCGTGCTCGTGCTCGGGGGCATGGGCGAGTTCCTCGGGTTCCTCTGGTTCGTCACGGTGACGGCCTACTTGACGGCGCCGGCGGTCATGCCGGACTTCCAGAACCGCTGCAGCATCAGGAAGACGGCGATCAGCGGGGCCACGGACACCAGCGAGCCGACGACGGCCAGCAGGTAGTCCTCGGGGTGGCCTTGGGAGAGCGCGGACGAATACCACACGTACAGCCCGAGGTTGACCGGATACAGGTCCTGATCGGACAGCATCACCAGGGGCAGGAAGAAGCTGTTCCAGATCTGGGTGAACTGGAAGAGGAAGATGGTGACGAAGCCCGGGGCCAGCATCGGGAAGGCGATGCGGAGGAACGCCCGGAACTCGCCGGCGCCGTCCATCCGTGCCGCCTCCAGCACCTCGTCCGGTACGTAGGCGGCGCTGAAGACCCGCGCCAGGTACACGCCGAAGGGGAAGACCAGTCCGGGAACGAACACGCTCCAGAAGGTGTTGACGAGCCCCGCTTCGGCGGCGAGCAGGTACAGCGGGATCGCCAGCGCCGTGCCGGGCACCATCACGCCCAGCAGCACGAGCGAGAACAGCCGTTCCTTGCCGGGGAAGGCCAGTTTGTCGAAGGCGTAACCGGCCGCCACGCTGAACATCGCCGCCAGCAGCGCTCCGACACCCGCGTACACCACGGTGTTGCCCACCCAGCGCAGGTAGACGCCCCCGTCGGCGGTGAAGAGGTGCTCCAGGTTCTCCGCGAGGCGGACCTCGTTCCCGAGTGCGAAGCCGTTCGTGCCGAAGAGGTCCTCACGGCTCTTGGTGGACGACAGCAGGAGCCAGGTCAGCGGCAGCAGGGTGTAGAGGGTGGCGAGGGCGAGGAGCGCGGTGACACCGGCCTTGGACAGCAGCGCCGAGGGCCTTCGCGGGGCACGTCCCGGCCGGTGGGGGAGCGGGACCGGCCCGGGCGGGAGCGTCGTCGAGGGCTCGGGGGCAGTCGGGAGAGGAAGGACGGAGGACGTGGTCACGGCTTGCTCCCGCGGCGTGAGATACGGGTGACGACGAACGACAGCGCGGCGGCGAACAGGGCGATGAGCAGCGAAGCCGCTGCCGCCAGGCCGAAGTCGTCGTTCTGGAAGGCGGCGGTCTGGACGTACATGTTGGGGGTCCAGCTGCTGCCGATCGCGCTGGAGGCGTTGTAGATGACCTTCGGCTCCGTGAAGAGCTGGATCGACCCGATGACGGTGAACAGGACGGCGAGGGCCACCGCGGGGCGGATCATCGGGACCTTGACGGACAGGGCCGTCCGTACGGCGCCGGCGCCGTCGACGCGGGCGGCGTCCAGGGTCTCGCGGGGCACGGCCTGGAGGGCCGCGTAGAAGATGACCATGTTGTAGCCGGTCCACTCCCACACGGCGATGTTGGCGGCGGAGAGGACGGCGTTGTCGGCCGACAGGAAACTCAGGTGGATCCCGCCGGATTCGAGGAGGTCGATCACGGGACTGAGGCCGGGCGTGTAGAGGTACACCCAGATCAGCGCGGCGATCAGTCCCGGCACCGCGTGCGGCAGGAACAACGCCAGCTGGAAGAAGGAACGGGCCTTGGCCAGGCCGGTGTCCAGGAGCAGGGCGAGGGCCAGTGCCCCGCCGATCATCACGGGGATGTAGACGGCGCAGTACGCGGCGACCACGAGGAATCCGTCACGGAACTCCGGATCGGACAGGGCGCGTACGTAGTTGTCCCAGCCGGCGAACACACTCTCGGTGCCGCCGAACCCGAGGCCGGAGGTGCGGGTGGTGAACAGGCTCAGCCAGGCCGCGTACAACAGCGGGGCGAGGGTGACGGCCGCGAAGAGGCCGAGGAAGGGTGAGAGGAGCAGCGCGGCGGTCCTGCGCTGTCCGAGGGTGGAGGGGGTCGCCATGACGGCCCTTTCGAGGTGGGGCTGGACTGATCGGGAGGTCCGTTCGGGAGAGCCGGCGGGCGCCCGCCGGGGCGGCCTGCGCCGGAGTGCCCGACCACGGGGCTCCTACGGAGCGGTGACCTTCATGCCCCGCTGCCTCATCTGCGCGACGGTGGTCCGCTCGGCGAGGGAGAGGACGGCGGGCAGCGACGCCGTGCCGTCGGCGACCTTGGGAAGCTCGTCGACGAGGGCGGTGTTGGTGGTCCCCATGACCGGGCCCCAGGTCCAGCCCGGCCGGATCGCCTCGTACGAGGCCTTCCCGACGGCGTAGACGTCCTGGCCGCCGTAGTACGCGGTCCCGAACGCGGCCCTGGTGACGGGAACGAGCGCCGGGTCGGCGGGGAACATGCTGCTGGTGCCGGAGGAGACCCACGCCTTCATGCCCTCGGGATCGGTGGTGATCCAGCGGATGAACTCCGCGGCGGCGCCGCTGTTGTCGGAGCCCTTCGGGATGACGAAGGAGGAACCTCCGTACATGGCCGAGGCCGGCCTGCCGTCCCAGGTGGGCACGGGCGCCAGGGCCCACTTGCCCTTCTGGTCGGGGACGGTCGCCTGGTGCGCTCCGGCGCACCAGCTGGCGCAGACGTAGGCGACGGTCCGGTTCTTCTGGACGCTCGTCCAGAACGGGTCGAGCGAGCTCAAGGAGCGGACGAGGTCCTCGCGGGCGAGGTCGCCCCAGTAGGCGGCGGCCTTGTTCGACGGGCCGTCGTCGAGCGTGACCTTCCAGGAGTCCTTCCCGGCGCTGAACCACTGGCCGCCGGCCTGCCAGGCGAGCGCGGTCAGCAGCCCGGGGTTGTCGGTGAAGAGGACACCGCCGCGGGCTCCGGGGTCGGCCTTCCGCACCTGCTGGGTCATGTCCCGGTAGGAGCTCCATGTGGTGGGCACGGCGATCTTGTGCCGGGCGAAGAAGTCCTTGCGGTACATCAGCACGAGGGGGGCCGCGTCACGCGGGACCGCCCATGTGCTGCCGCCGAGGTCGACCAACTGCCGTACCGCTTCGGGGAACCGCTCCTTGACCACCGGGCCGAGGGTCGCGCTCAGGTCCTCGATCTTGCCCTGGGCCGCGAACTCCGGGAGCTGCGGGTACTCGACGACGGCGACGTCGGGCGCGGTGCCGGCCTTCACGGCGTTGGTGAGCTTGGAGTAGTACTCCTGACCCGACGGGACCGTTTCGAACGTCACCTCGATGTCCGGGTGGCTGCGGTTGAAGGCGGCGGCCACCTGATCGGAACCCTTGACGAAGGACCAGAACGTGACCTTGCCGGTCTTCCTCCCCGTGCCGGGGGAGTCGTCCTGACCGGTCCCTCCGCAGCCGGTCACGAGCAGGGCGAGGGCTGCGGAGCAGGCCAGGGCGGCTTTGGTTCTGCGAAGCATGATGTGCACCGATCGTTCGCTGGGGCGTCGAACGGAATCATTCGACAGCCCTCATGCTTCGTCAATGCTTTCGGCTTCATATGCTGGAAAGTGAAAGTAAGTGAAAGTGAAGTAGTGTGCACGAGACTGCGACGGGCCTTACGGGTGATGCCGGTCGCCCCCCTGAGCGGCGCCACTGGACTCCCGGACCCGCAGCTCCGGGCGGAGCAGCAACTCGGCCAGCGGGGCGCCCGGATCGGCGAGCCGGCGCCGCATCAGATCGACCGCCCAGGCCCCCACGGCCCTCTTGGGCGGCGCCACGGCGGTGAGCGGCACATCGCTGAGCTCGGCGACCTCGTCGTCGTACGTCACGATGGCGAGGTCCTCCGGAACGCGCAGGCCGCGCGCCTGGAGGAGGCCGACCAGCGTGACGGCGTCGAGGTCGTTGTGCACCAGGGCCGCCCGGACGTCACCCGCCTCGACCGCTGTCGCGAGAGCCTCGAACCACTCCGTGGCCGACGGTCCGTCGCTCGGCCCGACCCGGTACTCCGGGCCGGCGGGCAGTCCCAGGGCCTGGCAGGCGGCCAGGTAACCCTCGCGGATCAAAGGCGTGTTGGGGCTCTCGGCCCGGGCCGCCAGGGCGATGCGCCCGTGCCCGAGGCCGGCGAGATGGCGGACGGCCAGACCGGCACCATGGGCATGGTCGGACGCGACCTGTTCCAGTCGGCCGGACTCCGGGCCGGCCCGCCGGTCCACGAGCACCACCGGTACGTCGAGGTCCGCGGGCCACTGCTCGGCCCCGTCCGCGGGCTCGAGCCCGGCGCGCGGCATCAGCAGCAGACCGTCGGCCCCCGCCGCGACGAGCCGCCGTGCCTGCTCCTGGTTGTCCGCCAGCGTCTCACCGGAGACCGCGAGCACGACACGCACCCCGTGTGCGCGAGCGGCCTCCCGCACCCCGCGGATGATCTCGGGGTAGTAGTAGTCCCCGGGCGGAACGACCAGCCCCAGTACGCAGTCCCGGTGGGCTGCGGGGCGTGGTGCCGCGGTGCCGGAGGCGGGAGTCTGCTGGGCCGCCGCGAGGGACATTGCGCCGCCGTGCACGCGGACGAGGAGACCGCGGCCGGCCAGGTCCCGTACGTCCTGCCGGACCGTCACGGCGGAGACACCGGTCTCCGCCGCCACGTCCTTGACCGTGACCGTTCCCCGGCGCTCCACCATGCGCAGGATCGCCTCACGCCGCTCTTCCGTCAGCACCGCCCACCCCTCTCGTCGTGAATGAAGTCGTTTACTTTCACTCGACAAACGAAAGGTACCAACGAAGCACTGCTGCCCGCCCGCCGCTGCCCGCCCTCCTGCCCGCCCGGGTGCCTGGCCGGCCACCGCGACGCGTCAGCGGGTCTCACCGATTCTCACTGATCGAGTACGGCGGCGACGGCCTCGATCTCGACGAGCTGGTCCTTGTAGCCGAGCACGGTGACGCCCATCAAGGTGCTGGGGACGTCGTGGTCGCCGAACGCGTCGCGGACGACCTCCCAAGCAGCGACCAGATCCTTCTGACGGGCCGATGCGACGAGGACCCGGGTGCTGATGACGTCCTGGAGCGACGCACCGGCGGCGGCGAGAGCGACCCGCATGTTCTCGACGGCTTTCGACGCCTGACCCGCGTAGTCCCCGACCGCCGCCGTCGAGCCGTCGTCGTTCAGGGGACACGCCCCGGCGAGGAAGATCAGGCGGGACTCGGCGGGTGCCGTGGCGGCGTAGGCGTATTCGGCGACGTCGGACAGGGCGGTGGAGCGGATCAGAGTGATGGCACGAGCCATGGTGAGGGGTCCTTTCCCAGCGGGTGCGGAGCGCGGACATCCTGCCAACGGGGCGTCGCGGTCGCCTCTCCTTTTCTGCCGAACCGTCACCGGGCACCGGTTCCTGTGGGGCGGACACCCTGATCGAACCGAGCGACTGCATCCTTTGGCCTAGTGCGTTCTCGGCCCTGTGGAGGATGATCTTGCGGCGCCGCCGCGAGAGGCTTGATCCGTGCGAACAACCATCGGATACACCCTCGAAAGCATCGGCTACGTCATAGGGGCCCAGGGGCTTGTCAGCTTCGGCTCGCAGACCCTCTTCGGCACGGAGTGGGGCTGGCTGCACAAGGTCGTCGACCTTCCGTCCGCCGCCTACCTCGGCATCCTCGTCGTGGGGCTGGCGCTCGTCGCCGGCGGCGTGAAGACCCGGAAGGCGGCCGAGCGCGGGAAGGTCGCCTGACCGACGGGCGGCCCGGGCCGGGAACCCGGGGAGCGGGGAGCGGGAGCAGGGGACCGGGGGAGTGCGGGGAGCACGGGTCTACAGGCGGTCCGCGTGGGCAGGCGGCGAGGCGACGGCCGCCCTGATGCGCGGGAGGTACGGGTAGTCGGTGTAGCCGTTCTCGCCGCCCGTGTACATCAGACCCTCCTCGCGGACGGGGTTGACGGGTGCGCCGGACCGCAGCCGCTCGACGAGGTCGGGGTTGGCGAGGAAGGGGCGGCCCAGGGAGATGAGATCGGCTCCGGAGGCGAGGAGCCGCTCGGCGGCGTGCCGTCCGCCGTCGGCGGGCAGGGGCCGGCCCCAGCCGAGCACCGGGTTGGCGATGAGGGTGCGAGGCCAGGCCTCTCGGATGGCGTGGAACAGCGGCTGGTCCGGGTCGGCGAACACGAGGTGCAGGTAGGCCGGGGCGATGTCGTTCAGGGCGGCTACGAGTGCGGGGTAGATGTCCTCGGTGTCGCCCTCCTCGATGCCGTTGACGGTCAGGCCGGGGGCGATCCTCACGCCCACCCGCTCGGGGCCGACGGCGTCGGCGACGGCCCGGACCACCTCCACGACGAAGCGGATGCGGTGGTCGACAGATCCGCCGTACGCGTCGGAGCGGCGGTTGGTGCCCTTGGCGAGGAACTGGTGCAGCAGATAGCCGTTGGCGGCGTGCACCTCGACACCGGCGAAGCCCGCGTCGACGGCCTTGCGGGCCGCGGCGGCGAAGTCGGCGACGGTGGAGCGGATCTCCTCCACGGTCATCTCGCGCGGGACGACGGCGGTGCGGCTGCCGCGCGCGGTGTGGATCGGCTCGGGCAGGGGGATCGGCGAGGGTGCGACGGGCGTGAGCCCGCTGTTGTCGGGGTGACCGACCCGGCCGCCGTGCTGCAGTTGGAGGAACATCCGGCCACCGGCGGCGTGCACGGCGTCGGTGACCTGCCGCCAGCCGACCACGTGGGCGTCGTTGTGGATGGCGGTGATGTTCGGGTACGTCTGTCCGACGGCGTTCGGCGTCGAGGCCTCGGCGATGATCAGGCCGGCCGAGGCGCGCTGGGCGTAGTAGGTGGCCATGAGGGGCAGCGGGACGCCGTCGGCCGTCGCGCGATTACGGGTCATCGGCGCCATGACCAGGCGGTTGGGGAGTTCCAGCGGGCCGAGGACGGCGGATTCGAAGAGGCGGGATTCAACCGGTGCGTTCGTCATGCCCGTACGGTAAAAGTTGACACTGGTGTCAGGTGCAAGGCCGCAATCGGCGATCGGGGTGGGGAATGCGGATCGGTGAACTCGCTCGGCGCAGCGGGGTGAGCGACAGGTCGCTGCGCTACTACGAGGCGCAAGGCCTGCTCGCGTCCGAGCGAACGCCCGGAGGACAGCGGGAGTTCGGCGAATGGGCGGTCGACCGGGTCATCCGCATCCAGGCGCTGTACGCGGCGGGGCTCACCAGCAAGAAGATCGCGCGGCTGCTGCCCTGCATGCGGGACACGGACGGCGCACCGAGCGAGATCGCGACACCGAGGCTGGTCGAGGAGCTGCACGCGGAACGCGAACGCATCGACCGCACGATCGCGGACCTGATCCGCTCCCGGGACGTCCTCGACGAGGTCATCTCCGCCGCCGCTTCCTCCCTCCCGGCGGCCCGCCGCGCGGAGGCATCGAGCGCCGCCGTGTGACGCACGCGCACCTTTACCACGGCCGACGTGCGGCACCGTCACCGGCGGGGGCGCCCCGGCCCATTACTCCCACGCCTGCTCAGGGCCGTAGCCCGATGCGTTGGAGAGCGACCGCGCTGAGGTCGGCGATGGCTTCCCGGTCACCCTGACGCCAGGCGTCGGCCCATCCGCCCGGCGGGACCGGCACCTTGGCGAGGGCGCCCGGAGGACCGGTGAGCGCGCGCAGGGCCAGCAGGTCGGCACCGCCGGGAGCCTCGGCGAGCCGACGCAGGGTGCTGCTGCGCCGGATCCAGAGGAGACGCGGCGGGAGCCAGAGCAGCAGGACGAAGAACACCGGGATGACGATCAGAGCCGTCGTGACCACGTTGGCGACCTGGCTGACGGTCTCCTGGAGCGACACTCCCGCGTCGGAGAAGCCGGCGCCGGCGTCGGCCGCGGCTTCGAGGGGCTTCTTCAGGACGCCGCCGATGAGCGGCACACCCGACGCCGCGTCTCCCGCGTTGCCGAGCCCCTCGGCGAGGCGGTCACCGGAACTCTCCACCCTGCGCCCCGGTTCGGCCAGCAGCATGATCGTCTCGCGGACGACGAGGGCCGCCCACACCGCGACGGCGATCAGGGCCACGGCGATCAGGTCCACGAGCACCTGGAGGTTCCGACGTGTGGGTGTCTGGGCGTAGAGGCGCAAGGAGTGACTCCCGTTCGAGGCGTGGCGTCGAGGAGGTCCGGCCGCCCGGGCCGCGACGCGGCCGGCCGGTCGTCGGATTCAACTCTTCCACGGCGCCCCACGGGCAAACATCCGACACACGAGGCGCACCGCCGAGCTGTCGGGGAGCGAGTGCTGACCAGCGCATTCACCAGCCGTTGAGCGGATGTCGATCCGGGTTCGGCAAGGTGACCCGAGAACGGAACAGAACGGACCACGGCGATTCCTCGAACAGGTGACGCACATGCTCAAGATCGGCCTCGGATCCCCCCAGTACGGATTGTTCACCGAGCCCGCGGTGATCTCGGAGTTCGCCGCCACGGTCGAAGCGATCGGCTTCGACAGCCTGTGGGTGGGCGACCGGGCCCTCGTCCCGACCGAGCCCCGTGACCGGTACCCCGGCGGCGGTCACGCGCCGAAGGAGCACCGCACCTTCCTCGACCCCATCGTCACCCTGTCCTTCCTGGCGCACGCCACCCGACGGCTGCGACTCGGGACCAGCACGCTGAACGCACCCTTCTACTCGCCGCTCCTGCTGGCCCGTTCGCTGACCTCCGTCGACATCCTCAGTGAGGGGCGGCTCGACATCGGCTTCGGGCTCGGGTGGTCGTCCGACGAGTACGAGGCCATCGGTGTGCCGTGGCGGGGACGCGGGGCACGGCTGGAGGAGATCCTGGACGTCCTGGACCACGTCTGGTCCGGCTCGACGGCCGAGCACGACGGGGCTCTCTGGAAGATCCCGAGCGCGCACATCGGGACGCTCCCCGTCCAGCGTCCCCGCCCGCCGGTGCTCCTGGGCGGCTTCGCCCCGGCCACGCTGGAACGCATCGGCCGCCGCGCGGACGGCTGGGCGGGGGCAGCGATGCCGTTGCCGCGACTGGCCCACGTCATCGCCCGGATCCGGCAGATCGCGGAGGCGAACGGACGTGACCCCGAGGCCATGCGCACCGTCGTCCGGGTGAACCCCGCGGTGACCTCCGAGGCGGCCCCGAGCGACGCCGTACCGCACCGGGGAACGGTCGTGCAGGTGTCGGACTACCTCCTCGCCGCCCATGCGGCCGGGGCCGACGAGGTCCTCGTCGACCTCCAGCAGACCGCGCGGAACGCGGAGGAGCTGACGGATCTCGCCCATCGCTTCCACGCCCGGCTGAGCAAGGGCTGAAGGGGCCGGCCGGTTCGCGAAGGGCGGGCCGTTCGCGAAGGGCCGGCCGGTCCGCGGCCTCCGCCGGGGACCGGCCCGCAGACGGTCACCCCTCGTGGTCCCTCGTTCCTCGGCCCGGTCAGGCCGCGAGCCGGTTGATCTCGGCGGTCCGCAGGACGTGGGGCCCGGCGCCGTGGAGGCGGGTGGCTGCGAGCATCGCGCGACCCACCTGCTCGGTGCTGGTCACGTAGCGCGGGGCCACACGGCGGATGACCGGGTAGAGCCATGAGGTGAGGCGGTACATCACGCGGTACCAGCGCGTGCCCGACGTCTCGCCGTGGACGGGCTGGATCCATCCGGGCCGGAAGGCGTAGGCATGCATGTCCATGGCCAGGAGGGCGTTCTCCGTGCGTCCTTTGACACGGGCCCATGCCGAGCGGCCCTGTTCGGTGCTGTCGGTGCCCTCGCCGGAGACGTAGACGAACGTCAGCCCGGGGTTCTCGGCGGCGACCACGCGGGCGGCCTCGAGCGTGTAGGTGTAGGTGATGGTCTCGTACTCGGCGGCGTCGCGCCCGGCCGCGGAGACGCCCAGGCAGTAGAAACACGCGTCGGCCCCGCCCAGGTCGTCTGCGATCGGCGTGAGGTCGGTGAAGTCGGCATGGAGGACCTCGCGGAGCTTGGCGGCGGTGCGACCGAGCGGACGGCGGGCCACGGCGAGGACCTCGGTCACCTCGGGGTCCTCCAGGCAGGCGCGCAGCACGCCCTGGCCGACCATGCCGGACGCCCCGAACAGGATCACCTTCAACGCGTGGCCTCTCTCGGGTGGTTCGTGCCGGAAGGACCGGTGCGGCAGTGACCGCGGGCGCCAGGGCGGGCAGGCGGGTCCCTCACGACGGGTCCGTCACGAGTAGACGCCATCGCACCCGGCCGGGCGAGCGGCCACGCCGGGGCCGGGAGGTTCGCGCCTCACGGTTCCGGCCGGGGCGAGGGCTCCGCCGCAGCGGCAGCGCCCTAGGGTGTGGGGGAGCGGACCGGATCTCCGTGACCGTGACGACGCCTGTCGCTCCATGGTCGCTTTATGGGTGCCCGGTGCACTGTATCCGCCGTTGAGGCATTAGGTTAGGCTGACCTTGCCTGACGTGCGGACCCAGGCGTGCTGGGTCGGGTTCCTGTGCTGCAGGTGGGACCCAGAGGACGGATCGGACAAAGGCGGGGCGCAGGTGAGAAGCGGTGACCGGGCTTGTGCCCGTCGTGCGCCCGGCGAAGCGGGACGCCCCATGAGCGTGGCACGGGACGGGGGCTCCGGCCCGGTGCCCGGGACGAGGCGTCGTGGATAAGATCGCGCTCACGGCCGGAGCCCTCTACGTCATCGTCCTGCTTCGCGCCGGAGGGACGTTCGCCGTCGGGTGGCTCGCCGGCGCCGGTGCCCGGCGCAGCAGGTTCGCCGGGCGGATCTCGTCGGCGAAGTTCGGGCGCGCGGAGCGGGCGATCCAGCGGTGGGGCGCGCCGGTGGTGGCCGTCTCCTTCCTGACCGTCGGCTTCCAGACGGCCGCGAACTTCCTCGCCGGCAGCATGCGCATGCCGCTGCCGCGCTACCTCCCTGCCCTGTTCGTGGGCGGAGCGGCCTGGGCACTGGTCTACGCGACCGCGGGGCTCGGGGCGCTCGAAGTGCTGGGAAGGCTTTTCGCCGAGCGGACGGCCCTCGGGGTGTCCGCCGTGGCAGTCCTTCTCCTCGTGGTCTGCGGGGTGGTGGTGTACCGCAGAAGGAGGGCGGTCCCGTCCTCCGCCGACACCGTGGCCGAGGAGTCGTGAGCGCGAGGTGAGAGGATCACGAGATGCCTCTGCCTCAGCCCGATGATCTGACCTCGCTGGTTCTGCGTGCCGATTTCGGTGACGACGGAGCCTGGGGCGCGGTCCGAGCCGCCCTCGACGCGGCCGGCGATCACCCCCATGCCACGTACGTCAGCGAGCCGCGGTTCGCCGGCGTGGGGGTCCAGGACCTGGTGGCCGAGGAGGCCGCCGCGGACGAGGACGACCAGATCGTCTACGTGTTCCTGGCGGACGAGGCCAGGATGAAGGACCCGGGTCACACGCTCCTGGCCGTGGACCTCTCGGACGAGCCCGGCAGAACGTTCAGGGTCCCCGCTCGGTGGTTCCCTGACATCTCGGCCAACCTCAGCATCGCCAACGTGGACTTCGCGGATTTCGCCGATGCCGCTGACGGATCGGGGACCTTCCGGGGCTTCGACGAGGGCTGACGCCGTCTCGCCGCACACGCGGAGCCCCCGGAAGGGCACCCCTTCCGGGGGCTCCGCGCGCAGGGACGCGAACCGTCAGTAGGCCGCGACCGGCTTCGGGCTCGGACCGTAGGCGTTCTGGTGCTCCTCGCCTTCGCCGGCGAGGAAGACGATCAGGATGATGCCGCCGACCACCGGTATCAGACCGAAGAGGACCGACCAGCCGGACCGGCCGGTGTCGTGCAGGCGGCGGACGGTCACGCCCAGGTGCGGCAGGAGCACGGCCAGGAAGTAGATCGGATAGAGCAGCGGGAAGGTGCCGATCGCGAGGTCGACCGTCGCGACGATGATCACCGCGACGATGTTGAACAGGAAGAACATCCAGTGTTCCTTGCGACGTGCGCGTCCACTGAACACCACGTACTTCTTGAGAACTTCGAGATACCAGTTCACTTTTCCCCCATTGGCCAGGTACTGCGATCGGGGAGCCGGTCCCCATGGAGCACGCCGTCGGACCGCGTACTCGGCGGCAGGCGCGGTACAGCGCTGCGAAGTGTACGGAGGGCTCGAAGGGTGTAGTGCGGTAACCGGCCAGATGGGGAAGGGAGTTCACCGTTGCCGGGCTCGGGTGAGGAACGACCTGCCGCAGGCTGTCCGGCACGGCCGAGCAGGCCGCCTCTCCAGCGGGTGGAGAAGGCGGGTCCGAGCTCGTTCCCTCGTTTCAGGCTGCGACGGTGAGGAGGTCGACGACGAAGACGAGTGTCGAGCCGGCCGGGATGAGCGGTGAGGGCGACTGCTTGCCGTAGCCGAGACGTGGGGGAACGATGATCTCGCGGCGCCCGCCGACCTTCATTCCCCTGATCCCTCGGTCCCAGCCCTTGATGACCCTGCCGCCGCCGACGGCGAACTTGAAGGGCTGGTCGCGGTCCCAGGAGGAGTCGAACTCCTTCCCCGATGCGAAGGCGACTCCGACGTAGTGAACCCGGACGACTCTGCCGGGCTTGGCCTCGGCCCCGTCCCCGACGACGAGGTCCCGGATCGTGAGCTCGGTGGGCGGGTCACCCTCGGGAAGGTCGATCTCGGGCTTCGTCAGTTCACTCATCGCGGCCTCGCCAATCTCCGCCGGAGGTCCGGGTACGGACCGGCCGGGCGCGTGGTCGCTCCACGCGGCGGATGGTCACGTTACAGAGAATGCCCGGCCTGAGGTTCGTACGTGCCCCGCTGCCGACGGCCGACCGCCGGGCTCGCGGACCGTCACCCCAGCGGGGTGAGATCCGCCCACAGGGCCACGGCGTCGGGCGAGAGCGGTGTGACCCCTTCTCCCGGCGCGCTGTCGTCCTCGTCCCACCACACACCCTGGCCGGATGCCAGGACAGGCCCGTTCTCGCCGGGCTGCCAGCGGCCGCGCAGGACGTAGAACACCCCGGCGTGTCCCCGTGGCGGCGCGACCCGGACGGCGACCCGCTCCACCCGAGCCGTCCAGTGCGCGCGCCGCACCATGATGTTCAGTACGCGGCAGCCGCCGCCGGGGAGTTCGGCGGAGAGGGCGAGGTCACCGGAGAACGGGACCGGCTCGCCCGTGCGTGCCGGCAGCCGCTCGAACACCCCGGGACTGGTCAGGAGAACGCCGTCTCCCGCAAGCAGGGTGAGCGTCCGGTCGACCCCGGCGAACGTCGAGAACGGCCCCTCCCGGTCGATGTCGGCGACACTCGCACGCCACCCGAAATCCTCGGCGCCTACGGGCCGGGAGATGATTTCCCTGGTCGCGCCGCCGCCGTTGCGCCACCGGCCCGGAGTCAGCGTCTCGACATCGAAGTGGTGCATGGGCGGGCTCCTGAGCTGCGTGCGGTACGGGTACGGATACCCCGGGGTTGCGCCACGGCCCGGCGGCGGCACCTGCGCTGGAGTCGACCGCCGGGTCTGCATCCGCGTCGGGCCGTCGGCGCCGGGGCCCGCCGACGCAGTGTATGCGGCCGGGCAGGCCCGGCCGGCGTCCGAGCCGGTGCGGCCGTTCGGTGTGCAACGGCAGGTTCGCGGTCGAGGCCGCGAGCCGGACCCGCCCTGACGTGCGGAACCGCGGACGGCGCGATCGCATCTCGGTTGTCCTCCCGCCGGTGGAACTGGGCCGTGGGCGCGCGGGGGGCGGGCCCGGGGGCCCCGGGGCGGGGGTTGGGGGGGGGGGCAAACCCCGCCCCCCGCCCCCCCCCGCGCCGGCGCACCCGGGGCCGGCGCTTCCGCACGGGGGGGCCCCCCCCGCGGGCGCTCCGGGGCGGGGCCCGCTCCGGAGCGGGCACGGACGACCGGGTGCAGGAGATGGCGGCGCTCGACATCCCCGACTCCCGGCCCGACGGGGCCACCGTCGCCGGGGGGTTCGAGGAGACGGACGCCGGCTGCTGGGCGGACAGCGGCGACGTCGTGGTGTACGCCGAGCGGCGGAACCTCCTCACTGGATCAGTTCGATGTGCGGATGATCCGGGGATGCCGGGCAGACGTGGAGTTGCAGGTCGTAGCCGCTTGCGATGACGATCATGGTGATGTTCCCCGGAGGGGTGCCGGGGAGGAGCGGCGTGGGATGGGCCCGCTCCTCGTCGGGGATCCAGCTCTCGTTGCCCGAGCTCCATTCGGTGCTCGCGATGGTGAGCAGCGGCACCGCCTCGGTGCCGCACTCGGAGCAGACCCGGGGCAGGGGATCGGTGAGGCCCCAGCGAGTCCAGCCACCCGCCTTCCAGCCGGGAGCGATGGACAGATGGTCCCCGTAGAACTCCTCCGGGGCGACCGCGTACGCGCCGTCCCACGCCTCTCCGGCCTTCTCCCACCTGCTCGGATCCCTCACCTGTTCCTGTAGTTCCTTGCTCAACTCCATGGAGTGGGGGTACTCGGTGACCTGCTCCGGCGCGAGCACACACGGCTCCGGCAGGTAGCCGTCGAACTGGACCGCGGGCGGCTCGGGTGGTGCGTCGAGTACGTCCGTCACGGTCGCGGCGGTCCGCCAGAACACCGCGGTGGTGGGGTGCTCCGAGTGATCGAAGGGGCACCAGAGGACTTGGAGCAGATCGGCCCCCGACTGCCCCGGCGGGCACAGCAGGGGGACGTCGCGCACGTACAACTGAGCGACGGGCACCATGGCGATCGGGCCCTCGGGCCACGGGCGGCCCGCCAGGAGCCGCTCCTCCGCCTCCAGCTCCTCGGGCGTGACCCAGGGCCCCTGGGGATCACGGCCCCGCCGACTCTCCGCCGCCGCCCGGCCGAGACGTAACTCCCGTATGTCCTGCGGCGAGAGGATCACCCTTCCTCCCCGCACATGCGGTCCTTCGCAGTACGGCCACGGCTCGTCGGCGGGCCAGAGCAGTGGCCCGCCGACGGAGCTGTCGCGCGGCGTGGGCGAACCGGGAAGGGGGTGCAGCCGGGTCGCCGTGCGTGCCAGCGGGGCCAGTCCGGGGAAGACGGCGGTGACGTCAAGCGGTCGTGGAGGGGTGGTACGAACGACATCCATGACGACGATGCTGCCAGCGCCCTCTGACACCGGCACCGGCCTTCCGTCCGCATCCGTTGAAGGCGGAGGAGCCTTCGCTCGCTCCGGCGAGGATGCCGGCTGTCAGAGATGGCCTTCGAGGAACGCCCGGACCTCGGCGGTGGTCGAAGGCCCTGCGCCGTGCGCCACCGGCTCGCCGTCCTTCAGCAGGACGTAGGAGGCGGCTCCGGTGATCCCGTACCGCTCGGTCGCCGCCGGACAGCGTGTGATGTCGGTCCGGACAGCCGTGAGGCGGCCCGCGTACTCGTCGGCGACGCCACCGACGACGAGGTCCATCGCCCGGCAGGGCTCGATCGCCTTGGGCCATGTCCCGGTGAAGTACGCGAGGACCGGGACCGCGCTCATTCTGAGGATGAAGTCGAACTCCGCGTCCTCACGGGGCTGGTGAACCCGCTTCGCCATGGAGGCTCCTGACCTCGTGTTCCGTCTTTCCACCCCCATCATCCCCTGCGGGACACGGCGGACCGACCAGGACACCGGACTCCCCGCGCCGAGCCGTGCCGGTGGGCGCGGACGACCGCGGGATCGACGGACAGACACCAGCCAGTCGAGGGCACGTGCCGTCGTGACCGGTCTTCACGATCCGGTGGTGAGGCGGCGGGCGCGCAGGTGCCGGACGCCCTTGATGGCGTACGTGGCGGCGATGATCGCGAAACCGGCGAGGGCGAGCCGGAACCAGGAATCCGCCACCACCAGGCTCAGCATCAGAGCGCCGAAAGCGAGCAGGTTGCCCACGGCATCCACGAGGTCCCAACGCGCCGAGGAGCGTACCGCCGGATCAGCTCCGCGCATCCGGCGGACGACGGGAACAAGGCCGAGGACCTGCAGGACGGCCAGGCCGAGAATGATCCACACGAACCAGTCGGGTATGTCCACGGTACGCACCGTACCGGCCGCCCCTTACGGTTGCCGCCCTTCGAGGTGAACTGAAGGTGGATCCGGGCCTCTTCGCGCGCCGTCAAGGGAGACCGACCGGGTGGTGCGGGGCCTCGGGACCGCGCGGTCGGTGGCGGTGCTCTCGGGGGCTGAGTCGGGTTCGCGGTGGAGGATCGCGACGCTTCCTCTGCCGTACCTGGCGGCCAGCCGCTACCGTGGTCCTCATGGCGCGGGAAATCAGGATCGAGATCAGCGACGAGGCGTACGAGGCGCTGGAGCGTGTCGCAGCCGAGAAGCACGTGCCCGCCGAGGACTACGTGGGCCGGGTGCTGGACGCCGACCTCACCCGGGCACGCTTCGTCGAGGGCGCCCGTTCCTTCGTCGCCCAGCACGGTCAGGCCTTCGCGAAGCACTTCGGCCGCCCCGCCGGCGCCGACGCGGCCTGAGCCCGGCCTCCGCGTGATACTCACCGTCGATCTCTCCTGGCTGCTCGAAATCGCCCAGCAGGAGATCCCCGGCGACCCCGAGATCTCCGACTGGGGCTCACTCGAGGCCGCTCGCGCCCGCCACGCCTTCCGCGTCATGGACGTCCCGGTCTACGAGCGCCCGCACCACCGCGCGGCCGCGCTGCTGGAACAGCTCGTTCGCGTCCCGGCCCTCGAGCACTCCAACGAGCTGTACGGCGTGGTCGTCGCGGCTGCCTACCTGCACGCCTGCGGGTATCCGGTCGACGTGACGGCGGAAGAGGCCATCGACCTCGTCGAGCGGGTAGCCGAAGGCCGGGTCGACGTCCGGCAGGTCGCCGCCGTCCTCAAGGAATGGGTTCGCTGACCCAGGGGCTCCAGCGGCGCGCGAGGGCTGCCGGGGCGCGGGATCCCCTCCTGCTCGGGCTCTTCCCCCGCCGCCGACCAGCGGCCGGGGCAACACCGGTCCTGGTGCCGGGCGCGGGACATCAGCCCCCGCCCGGGGCGATCCAGCGGCAGTGATGGCGGTCATCGGGAGGCACGGCGTGCGTCGCGGGGGAGCACGCCTGATCGCCGTGCCCACCCCGTGACCGCGAGCTGCGCCGTTGTGCGGCGCGCCACGCGAGCCGTGCCTCACGTCACGATCCGCCGGATTCCCGCTCCGTCTCTCCCCAGCCCCGCAGAGCGCCGGAACCGGGCACCGTGCCGGTCAGGCGTACCTCGCCGGCCGCGTTCGTGCGGACCGCCAGGCCCTGCCCTCGTACGGTGGCGGAGACGGGACCCCGGGCGGTGATCGCGGTCACCGCGCGACTGCCGGCGGCGAGGTAGTAGCGGGTCCCGGACGGCGCCGTCCAGTACGTGCCGGCCAGCAGGTGCTGGCCGAAGCGACTGCACGCCGCCGTGTCCTCGGGCGCCGGGCCCGGCACCCGCACCGGCCGGCCGCGTACGTCCGGCCCCTCCCACGCCACCGCCACGCGGCCGCGCCCGTCCCAGTGCTCCGCGCGCGTGCACGTCCAGGTGACGCGTCCGGCCCGCTCCGGGAGGGTCTGGCGGGCGAACTCCCACCGGTTCACTGCACGTACGCCGGTTCCCCGCAGCCCGGGCAGCTCGCAGGCCGAGCGGGCCCAGGCCGCGAGGCCCGCCGCCGACGTCGCCTCCCGCGGCTGGCGAGCCGGGGCTCCCGTCCCCGGTGCCGGGGTCCACGTGAGGTGCGTGGGGCTGAGCTCCCCGAGGTCCGCAAGGAGGAAGGAGTGGTCCTCGACGATCCGGGTGGAGGACCGCACCTGCAGGGCGGGTACCTGGCGGCAGTCGCCCGGCGCCTGCGGTACGGGGTCGGTGACGCCGTCTTCGGACACGGCCAGCCGCCGGGCGGGCACGTCGGGCCGCAGCAGGTCCCGCACCGCGCTCTCGTCGATCCAGGGAGCGAGCAGGAACCGTGCTCCGAGTAGGGTCCTGCTCACCGCCACGGCCGCGCCGGTGGTCACGTCGGCGTCGTCGGCCCGGGCCAGTTCGAGGACCGCACCGCCCCGGCCGATGAGCGGCTCGGCGTACCGGACGATCCGGTCGTCGGCGTGCAGGAGGACCACGGCGGAGCCGTCGACCGGGCCGGCGAAGAGCAGTTGGGCCGGTGCGGCGGGCGGGCTCGTCGGTGTGCCCGGCGTGACGGTCAGCCGGACGTCGGTCGGGGCGCCGGTGCCCCGCGCCCAGGCGTCGAGGGCGCGGGACAGCAGGGCCTTGTCGCCGGTCCCGGCCCCCCGAGCGGGCCACTGGGTCAGGTCGACGCGGGCGGTGTCGGACCATCGGTCGGCGGGGGCGCGGAGCAGGAGCTCGGGGTCGGCCGCGCGCGCCGACGCGGCGGCGAGGGCCGTGAGGGGCTGCGACGACACGGGCGGTGGGGGCGGGTCGGACCGCAGGGTGAGCGCCGCGGTCGCGGACCCGGCGAGCAGGAGGGCGGCAACGAAGGCGGTGAGTCGTGTGCGATGCCGGCGGCGCAGCAGGTCCGTCGGCCGTGCCTGCACGGTGCAGGGGTCGAACTCCGTGCCGTGCAGGAGCGATTCGGCATCGGCGCCGACGGTGGAGCGGAAGCGTTCGGCGTCGCGGAGGGCCTCGTCAGGCGCTGCTACGCCCGCCGTGGCCAGGAGACGGGAGGCGGACCGCGCGGTGAGTCCTTCGAGGACGCGCAGGGCGAAGGCGGCCCGTACCTCCGGGGTCGCCGTGGCCAGTGCGGATTCCAGCGCGAGCTCGTCGTCGCCGCCGGCCCCGGGGAAGAGCCGCAGTCCCAGGACGGTGGGGAGCGGGGTCCGCCCGAGGGACCACCGGGGGCGGGCGGCCGCGCGCAGCGCGGCGGCCACGACGCCTTGCCGCAGCCAGGCGAGGACGGGTCCCGGCTCGCCGCGCTGCGCGGGAACCGTCGGGCCGGGTGCTGCAGCGGGGCGTGACGGGCCCGCCGTCGCGAGGGACTTCTGCACGAGCGCGTGCGCGGCGAGCACCCGGCGGTGTCTGCCGAGGGAGGGCGGAAGGATCAGGTGGGCGAGCCGGACGAGCCGTGGATAGTGCTCGACGAGCGCCGCCTCGGCGTCGCTCCGGCCGGGGCGAGGGGGCGCGGAGTGCGGTATGTCGGTGCTCGGGAAGGTGTCGTGGGACTGCATGCCTGTGCAAACGAGAAGGGCATGGAGCGGTCACCTCGGACGCGTGCTCTGGGGGTCCCCCGGACCGCGAGCCTCCCTCGCAGCGTCACGCATCGCTCGCATCGTTTGTGCAACACGCCGCGGCGGGGAGGGAGGCATGACCGACGCGGAGCGCGGCGGGACCTCGGGGCCGCAGCCCGGAGCCTTGAGGCCTCCCCGGTTGCGCCGTGGTCGCGAGATGAGGTGGTACGGGAATCGGCCCGGCGGCGCCTGGGGACGAGGCCCGTACCGCGTCGGACGTGGTCGCCTTCGCCTCGGGTGAGCCGCCCGCTCATTCCCTGGAGGCGGGGCTCCACCGCGAGCCAGACACCGGCCGACACCGGCCGACACCGGCCGGCACAGGGCGGCACAGGGCGGCACTGTCCGGCACAGGGCGGACACCTCGTTCGGCGTCGGGTGAGCCCGGACGGCGGCCGGAAGCCCGCCGAGTGCGGCGGGGCGCCGATTCCGCAGGGCCGCCGGATCCGCGCGACGGCCCCATCCGCGCGTCGGCCCCATCCGCGCGTCGGCCCCATCCGCGCGTCGGCCCCATCCGCGCGTCGGCCCGATCCGCGCGGCGGCTCGACGCGGCCTGTGCTGCCCCCCCGCCCGCGTCGACCCCTGCCCCTGCCACCCACTCACGTCTCAACCCGGCCCTCCCCGCCGGGCTCAGCCCCCTGACTCCGCCCGCGACAGCAGCGCCGCGGTGAGTGCGGCAGTGCGACGGTGCCAGTGGACGGCGCCGTGGAGCATCGCGTGCCCTCCGGTCGGCATCGGGATCCCGACCGCCTCGGCGCCCGCCGCCCGGGCCCGCCGCACGAAGTCCCAGGACTCCCGGGCGGAGGTGATCCGGTCGGCCTCGTCGTGCAGGACGTGGATCGTGCGTCCCTCGAGGTGCTCGACGGGTTCTCCCGGTGGGCACCAGGGCGCCAGGGCCACCACACCGCGCACCATCAGGTCGCCGGCGGCGCTCAGCGCCGCGCGGCCGCCCATCGAGTGGCCGATGAGGACGACGGGGATCCGCCCGGCCCGCTCTCGCAGGAGCACGAGCGCCGCCGCCGCGTCGAGGGCCGCGTCGCGGCGTGCGCCGTTCCAGCCCCGGTGCCGGTAGCGGACCTCCGCGACGAGGACGTCGCGGTCGGAGAGCGCACGGGCGACGGCGGTCGCGAACGGGCGCATGCGCAGGGCGGCCAGGTCGACGAGGGGTGGCGGCCCGAGGCCCTCGGAGCGGCCGCCGTGCAGCAGGAGCACGGCTGCGGCGGGGACGGTCGGCGCGCTGCGTACGACGAGACGAGCCGATGCGCCGCCCCGCCGTCCCGCGCCCCACAGCCTCCGCCGTTCCCGACGTCCCGCGCTCCCCGCTTCCTGCCGTGCCCCCCGCCATGTCTCCCGCCGCAGGGACTCCGTGGCGGGAGACCCGGGTGAGGCCGGGACCGGTCGGGCGGCGTCGGGTGTCATCGGGCCTCGGTCCTGCGCGCGGTACGGCGGGGCGGGCGGGGCAGGAAGCCGCTCGTGCGGGCGGCGTAGGCCGCGTAGCCCGAGCGCTGCGCCATGTGGGCCTCCAGGAGGCGTTTGCCGCTGCCCCAGATCAACAGGGCGCTCATCACCAGCGGTGACACCAGGACGAGGAGCGCGGTCCGCCAGTCCGCGCAGGCGGTCAGATAGAGCCCCCACCAGACCAGGAAGTCCCCGAAGTAGTTGGGATGCCGCGTCCAGCTCCAGAGCCCCCGGTCCATGATCCGTCCCCGGTTGGCGGGGGCGGACTTGAAGCGGGCGAGCTGATGGTCCCCGACCGTCTCGAAGCCGAGGCCCGTCGCCCAGAGCACGAGGCCGAGCACGAGCAGGGGGTCCGGTCCTTCGGGCAGGTAGGCCGCGGCCTGGACGGGCAGGGAGACGAGCCAGACGAGGGCGCCCTGGAGGAGGTAGACGGTGCGCAGCGCGTAGAGCGCCGGGTGGCCGGGGGCCCGGGCGAGCATCTTCGCGTAGCGGGGGTCTTCGCCGTGGCCACGGCCCCGGCGGGCGATGTGGAAGGCGAGTCGCAGCCCCCAGAGACTGGTCGCGAGGGTCACGGCGAGTCTCCGTCCGTCGTCCCCGTACCCGGCGGAGAGCGCCCAGGTGACGACGGCGACGGCGGTGAACGCGAGACCCCAGGCGACGTCGACGATCCGGTGGACGCCCTTCACCGAGGCGATCGCGAAGGTCACCAGCATGACGGCGAGGGCCGCTCCGGCCGAGGCGGCCAGATTGACCGCCAGCGCGGACGCGTTCATCGGAGCGTCCCGGGCATCCCGTGCGGCCCGGGCATCTCGTGTGCCCCGGGCATCCCGGGCGCCCCAGGCACCCCGGAGGCATCGGCGGCATCGGAGGCGACGAGGCGGAGCTGGCGGACGTCCAGGTAGTGCGCGCGGAAGCCTGCCTCGGAATAGGCCAGGTACAGCTCCCACATGCGCTGGAAGACCCGGTCGAAGCCCAGGGCGCCGACCGCCGCCGACTCCTGGACGAACGTCTCCCGCCAGAGTCGGAGCGTCTCGGCGTAGTGCGCCCCGTAGCCGGTGTCGTGGGTGATGCGCAGGCCGGCGGCGGCGCTCTCGCGGACGAGGGAGTCCGGCGACGGGATGAGGCCGCCGGGGAACACGTACTTGCTGATCCAGGTGTGGGTACGGGCGGTGTGCAGCATCCGCTCGTGCGGCATCGTGATGGTCTGGAGGGCGACGGCCCCGCCGGGCGCGAGGACGCGGCGCAGGGCGTCGAAGTACGTGGGCCAGTACTCGGCGCCGACGGCCTCGATCATCTCGACGCTGACCACGGCGTCGTACCGGCCGTCGACCTGCCGGTAGTCGCGCAGTTCGACGCGTACCCGGTGCGACAGGCCGGCCTCGGCGATCCGGCGCAGCGCGAGCGCGCGCTGCTCCTCGGAGAGCGTGACGGTCAGGACGTCGGCGCCCCGGGACGCGGCGCGTATCGCGAGTTCGCCCCAGCCGGTGCCGATCTCCAGGAGCCGGGTCCCCCGGCCCACGCCGGCCAGGTCGAGGAGGCGGTCGATCTTGCGGTGCTGCGACGCGGTGAACGCGTCCGGCGTGGCGGGGAGGGTGTCGAACACGGCCGAGGAGTAGGTCATGCTCGGGTCGAGGAAGCGGGCGAACAGGTCGTTCGACAGGTCGTAGTGCCGGTGGATGTTGTCGCGTGCGCCTTCGATGGTGTTGCGGTCGTGGGCCGGGCGGCGGCGGACCCAGGCGCCCCGGAGCCGCCGCAGCGGTGCCGGTACGAGCTCGTCCACGTGGGTGGCGAGCACGGTGAGGAGGCCCACGAGGTCGTCGCTGTCCCACTCGCCGGCCATGTACGCCTCGCCGAAGCCGATCAGCCCGTCGGAGCCGATCCGCCGGTGGAAGGCGGCCGGGTCGTGCAGCGTCAGGGTGGGTGGGCCGACTCTGCCGGCGGCGGCCTCGCCCGTAGCGGGGCGGGTTGCGGAGCCGGCTCCTCCGGGGGCGGGGCGGGGTACGGTTCCGGCTTCTCCGGTCGTGGGGCGGGGTACGGAGCCGGGCGGGCCGCCGTGGTGCGTTCGTAGCGGCAGCCGGGCGAAGGCACGGGCGAGTATCCGCCTGGCGATGGCCGTACGCAGGGCCGAGGCGCGCGGGAGGCGGGCGACGTCGGGCCAGCGCTCCGGATCGACGGGCGGGTGGCCGAGGTTCGTGACGCTGGGGGCGGCCGGCGGGACGGAGACGGTCACAGCATGCCTTCTCGGGTGGGCGGGACGGGACGGGGGCGGACGGGAAGTCCCTTGAGGTACAGGCGGATCCCGTGCCAACGGATGCCGGCGCTGACGGCGGCGGTCGACCACGGGTGGCGCAGCGCCGCGGTGAGCAGACCGCGCGTGTCGGCGGGCCGGCGGTGGCCGCGGACGGTGGCGGTCAGCGGCCGGCTTCCGTCGCCGTGCCGCAGCTGGACGGTGACGTCGAGGCGCTCGCCGGGCAGCGGCAGCCGCATCCGGTAGGAGCCTTCGACGTCGAAGAACGGGGAGACGTAGAAGTCCTTGGCGACATCGGCGCGTCCGGAGGCGTCGGGCCGCAGGAGGTAGCAGTGCCGACCGCCGTACGTGTTGTGGACCTCGGCGACGACGCAGACGGGGCTGCCGCTCGTGTCGTGGCACCAGTACAGGGTGAGCGGGTTGAAGACGTGACCGAGCACGCGCGCGTGGGCCAGCATCAGCACCCGTCCGTCGGCGTTCCGTACGCCCTGGGACGCGAGGTAGGCGTCGAGGCCCGCGCGGAGGGTGGGGGCCCGGCCGCCGAAGTGGTCGCGGGCGTCGAAGCGGGCGAGCGGGCGCAGGACGCGGGGGAGGCGGGGCAGGGCGTCGAGGTCGACCAGCCACAGGTACGTGCGCTGCCGCAGGCTGTGGCGCACGGGCTTGACGCGGGTGTGGGCGACCTCGCAGGGGTAGAGAGCCGGCACGACAGGTGAGGTGGGCGCGGTCGCCGTGGCGGGCGCGGCGCGGGTGGTGGTCACCAGGTCACCCCCAGAGCGCGGGCCGCCTCGACTCCGGAACGGCAGCCGTCCTCATGGAACCCCCAGCCGTGGTAGGCGCCCGCGAAGGCGGTCACGGACGTGGCGAGGCCGGGCAGTTCGCGCTGGGCGGCGACGGAGCGGGGCGTGTAGACGGGGTGCTCGTACACCATGCGGGCGAGCACCGTGCTCTCGTCGACGCGGCCGTCCGCGTTGAGGGTGACGAGGTGCGGCTCGTCCACCGGGAGGCGCTGGAGCCGGTTCATGTCGTAGGTGACCTTGACCGCCCCGGGGCGCGCGTCGCAGGAGGGGAGCCAGTAGTTCCACGAGGCCCGGGCATGGGGCCCGGCCGGCAGCACGCTGGTGTCCCGGTGCAGCACGGTGGGGTTGTGGGAGTACGTGAACGCGCCGAGGACCCGGCGCTCGTCGGGGGTGGCGTCGGCGAGCATCCGCAGGGCCTGGTCGGGGTGGACGGCGACGACCACGGCCGCGTGGGTCTCGGACTCGCCGTCCTCGGTGGTGACGCGGACCCGGTCCGTGCCTCGTTCGATCGCGCGGACCGGGGTGGCGGTGCGGACGTCGGCAAGCTGCTTGGCCACCTTCTCGACGTACGCACCGGATCCTCCCGTGACGGTTCGCCACTGCGGCGAGCCGGTGGTGGAGAGGAGCCCGTGGTGGTCGAGGAACCGGAAGAGATAGGCCGCCGGGTACAGCAGTGCGGTGTCGGGAGCACAGGACCACACGGCGGAGACGAGCGGGACGGCGAAGTGGCCGACGAAGTACGGCGAGAACCCGCCGCGTGCCAGGAACGCGCCGAAGGTCTGGCTGTCGTCCGCGGCGGCGAGCAGCCGGCGGGCCGCCCGGTGGAAGCGCGGTACGTCGGTGAGCATCCTCAGATGACGGCCGCGGCGGAGGTTGCCGCCGCCGAGCAGGCCACGGGCGCCACGGGCACCCGCATAGTTGAGACCGCAGCCGTCGCACCGTACGGACATGCTCATCTCGGCGTCCTGGGTCGCGACGCCGAGCTCGCGGAAGAGCCGCAGCAGCTGCGGGTAGGTCCGCTCGTTGTGGACGATGAAGCCGGTGTCCACGCGTACGGTGCCGCCTTCCCGGGTCGGCAGCTCATGGGTGTGTGCGTGCCCGCCGAGCCGGGCGTCCGCCTCGTAGAGCACCACGTCATAGGTCCGCGACAGCACATGAGCGGCTGTCAGGCCGGCCACGCCCGACCCGACGACCGCGACGGTTCGCCGGTCCATTCGTTCCCCCTCGCGTCACGGGGCGTCCGCACACGGGTCGTGCGAAGCGTGCCCATGGGTGATTCGGTGCCCTGGCCGGTTCGGATGGGTGCGGGTTCTCCGGACCGTGCCTGGTGTGCGGGCGGATGCTCTGTGCCTCTTCAGGCTCCGGCGTAGGGAGGCAGCCGCTCAAGACGCATCGGTTGTGCGTCGTTCCGTCCGGGTCGGGAGATGATCACTTCATGACTGAGATCGTTCTGATGTCCGACCCGAAGGTCGCAGCCGTACCGGTCCGGGAGTGTGGTGAACGGCTCGTGGACGTGCGACGAGGCGGCGCCCTGCTGGTCGACCAGCGCAAGTCGCAGGACTCCGCAGGCGCCTTCGTCCATCTGCGGGAAGGCGTGCTCGACCGACTGCTCACCGCGCAGGCGCAGCTGCCCCGGGGAATGCGCTTGCTGTACGTCGAGGGGTACCGCCCGCCGGCCCTGCAACGTCACTACTTCGACGAGTACGCGGCCCGACTGCGGGCCGAGCATCCGGAATGGGCCGCGGAGCGCATCCGGTCGGCAGCCAGCCGCTACGTGTCCCCGCCGGAGATCGCCCCGCACAGCGCCGGAGCGGCCGTCGACCTGACGCTCGCCGACGACGCGGGGCGCGAGCTCGACATGGGCACCCGTATGAACGCCTCTCCGGAGGAGAGCGCGGGCGCTTGTTACACCCGGGCCGACGGCATCGGCGAGGAGGCCCGCTGCCATCGGGACATCCTGGGAACCGCGCTGTCCGCTGCCGGCCTGGTCAACTACCCCACGGAGTGGTGGCACTGGTCGTACGGAGACCGCTACTGGGCCTTGCAGACAGGAGCGGAGGCCGCCCACTACGGGCCGAGGGAACTCGACTGACCCAAGACCTCGGACTTCACGAAGGGCCCGGGCCACGGGCGTGGAGGGCGGAGCGTTCTCCGCCCGGGGAAGGGAACCCGGCTGCCGGGCTGCCGGGCTCCCTCCCCCTCGGCGCGGCCGTCAGGCCAGCACGACCGGGAGGTCGAACAGGTCGTTCTGCGTGACCACCGGCTTGTTGCGCAGCTTCTCGGGGGCGACGGCGAGACGCAGCCCCGGGAAACGCGCGTACAGGGCGGGCAGGGCCACCGACGCCTCCAGGCGGGAGAGGGCGGCGCCCGGGCAGACGTGCGGGCCGTGACCGAAGGAGATGTGACGGTTCGGCGTACGCGTCACGTCGAACGAGCCCGCCGTCGGGCCGTGCTGCTCCTCGTCCCGGCCGATCGCGCCGAACGAGACGATCAGGGCCTCGCCCTTGGGCAGGACCCGGTCGCCCACCTCGATGTCCTCGGTGGCGAAGCGGATCAGCACGTGCGAGGTCGGCGTCGACCAGCGCAGGGTCTCCTCGATCACGTTCGCCCACGGCACCTCACCGGAGAGGACCAGGGCACGCTGCTCGGGGTGGGTCTCCAGGGCCACGACGGCGTTCACGATGAGGCTGATCGTCGTCTCGTGCCCGGCCGCCACCATCAGCTGGAGGGTGTTGGTGATCTCCTCCGTGGTGAGCCGGTCGCCGCCCTCCGACGCCTCGAGCAGCGCGCTCGTCAGATCGTCACCGGGCTTCTCGACCTTGCCCGCCACGATCCCCGCGAACAGCGTGCCCAGGTCCGCCATCATCTGCGGCACCTCCTCGGGCGGCGTCTGCGTCGAGAAGAACTTCTCGAACAGGGCCTTCATCCGCGGGTGGTCGACCGGGTCGACGCCCATGAGGTCGCTGACCACGTTCATCGGCAGCGGGTAGGCGAACTCCGCCTTCAGGTCGACGGTCTCACCCTCCGGGCGCTCCGCGAGCCGGTCCAGCATGCCCGTCGTCAGGGCCTCGATGCCCTCACGCAGCCGCTCCACCCGGCGCGCGGTCAGCGCCTGCGCGACCAGCGTGCGCAGCCGCCGGTGCTCGTCGCCGTCGACCGTCAGCATCGACCTGCCGGGGTTCGCGAGGCCGATCAGCGGCCAGTCCAGGGGTATCTCGCCGCGCTGCCAGGCACCCCAGACCTCGATGTCCTTGACCACACGGGCGTCGGTGAGCAGCCGCCGCGCCTCCGCGTGGTGGGTGACGGCCCAGCAGGCCACGCCACCGGGCAGGACGACACGGGCCAGCGGGCCCGCGGCCCGCAGCCGGGCGCTCTCGCCGTCGAGGTCGGTGACGAACGGGTCCAGGGCGATGGCGTCGGCGGCGGACGCGGCGTGGGCGTGCGGGCAGGTCATCCGATGGCTCCAAGGGCGGGGGTCGGGGTGTAGGTCACGGGGAGCGCGGTGAGTCCGCGCAGCCAGGGCGAGGGACGGCGGGCGAGGTCGGCCGCGGGGACCGCGAGGTCGACGTCCGGCAGCCGGTCGAGCAGCACCTCGATCCCCGTACGGGCGATGGTCTCGGCGACCTCCTGCGCGGGGAAGGGACAGCGGTGCTCCCCGTGGCCGAAGGACAGGTAGGCGTTGTTGCCGCCGGTGAGCCGGCCCGCGTCGGCGCGCACGTGCGGGTCGGAGTTGGCGGCGGCCAGGCCGAGCAGCAGCAGATCGCCGCGGCCGATGCGGCGCCCGCCGAGGTGGGTGTCGCGCGAGGCCCAGCGACCGGCGACGTTCTGGGTGGGGGTGTCCTCCCACAGGACCTCGTTCATCGCCTCGCCGACGCTGTGCCGGCCGCCGGACAACGAGGCGGCGAACCGGTCGTCGGTGAGCATCAGCCGCAGCGAGTTGCCGATCCAGTCGGCGGTGGGCTGATGGCCTGCGGCCAGCATCACCATGAGGTCCTGGGCGACCTCCTCGACCGTGAAGCCGGCGGTGTTGCCCAGCATCCGGGAGGCCACGTCGTCGCCAGGCTCCTCCGCCTTCGCGGCGAGCAGGGCGACCATGGACTCCGCCAGATGGCGCTGACCCTCCAGCGCCCCCTCCTGGCCGTTGATCATGTCGTTCAGGGCCGTGACGAGCCCCGGCCCCTGCTCTTCGGAGAAGCCGTAGACGCTGGCGAGGACGCGTACCGGCAGCAGCATCGCGTACTCGGCGATGATGTCGCAGCTCCCCTTGCCGCACAGCACGTCGATCAGCTCGTCGGCGAAGCGCTCGGCCCGCTCCTTCAGCACGAACGGGTCGATCCCCTCCAGGGCCGAGGAGATGACGTTCGCGCGTTCGCGGTGCCGCTCGCCGACGGTGTAGAGGATGGACGGCTGCTTGCGGCCGATCATCGGCAGTAGCGGCCAGTCCGCCGGAATGGCCTCCCACTGGTTCCACAGATCGGAGTCGCGGGAGAAGAGGACCGGGTCGCTGGTGACCTGGTGGAGCTCGCGGTAGCCGAGGACCAGCCAGGCCGGTATGCCGCCGTCCAGCACGACGGGGGCCACGGCCCCGTGCTCGCGCCGGATCTGCCGGTACAGCTCGGTCGGGTCGGTCTGGAAGCGCGGCCCGCTCAGGGGGACGGGCGGATGCTCGGGGAGGGTCACGGGGTGGGCTCCGGGATCGGCTGCGGGACCGGCCGCGTGGCCGGGGCGACGACGGTCCGCAGGTGCTCGACGAGCGAGATGAGGACCTGCTTGCTGGACTCGCGCGACCGGGCGTCGCAGAAGACCAGCGGAACCTCGTCGGCGAGGTCGAGGGCCCCGCGGATCTGGTCGGGGGTGTGGGCGGGACCGCCGAAGTCGTTGCAGGCGACGACGAACGGCGTCCCGTGGTGCTCCAGGCGGTCGATGGCGTACCAGGAGTCGGCGAGCCGGCGGGTGTCGACGAGCACCACCGCGCCGAGCGTCCCGGAGAACAGCCGGTCCCACAGGAACCAGAACCGCTCCTGGCCGGGCGCGCCGAACAGGTACAGGACGTTGTGGGCGTCGAGCGAGATCCTGCCGAAGTCGAAGGCCACCGTGGTGGCCGATTTGGCGGAGACCCCGGCGGTGTCGTCGACGTCCTCGCCCGCCTGCGTCATCGTCTCCTCGGTGTTCAGCGGACGGATCTCGCTGACCGAGCGGACGAGGGTGGTCTTGCCGACTCCGAATCCGCCGACGACGACGATCTTCAGTCCGTTGTCGGCGGTGCTCTGCAGGGTCTGGCGCTGTTCAGAGGTTACGGAGTCCAACGAGCACCTGCTCCAGGATGTCGTGATCGGGAAGGCGGTACGACGCACGGGGATGCCGGGCGCTGATCCGGCCGGTGTCGTGCAGGTCGGCCAGGAGGATCCGGGTGATCGACACCGGCAGTCCGAGCCCGGCCGCGACCTCCACCACCGCGGTGGGGTACCGGCACATGCGCAGGATCGCGGCGTGCTCCGACTGCATGCCGGGGACCGGGTCGCTCTCGGAGACCACCAGGGTCACCAGGTCGAAGGCGTCGGACCCCGCGCGGCTGCGGCCGCCGGTCAGGGTGTAGAGCCGGTCGGGGGAGTCGTCCCGGCCCGGCCTGCCGCGGCTCATCCCCGGGGCCTCGCGACCAGGTGCTCGCCCAACTGCTCCACCAGCTCGGACATGTTGTGGCCCACGAGGCCGGCGTCGGCGTCCTCGTCGGCGACGACCGCGAGGTGGGCGCCCTCGCCGGCCTCCACGATGAAGAGGATGCCGCCGTAGAACTCGGCGATCGCGGAGCGGACCCCGCCGGTGCCGTCGCCGAACTCCACGGACGCACCGTGCGACAGGCTCTGGATGCCGGCGGCGATCGCGGCGAGCTGGTCGGCCTGGTCGACGGAGAGCTCGGGGGTGCGGCAGAGCTTGAGGCCGTCACGGGAGAGCACCAGGGCGTGCCGGGTGCCCGGGGTGCGTTCCAGCAGGCCCTCGAGGAGCCAGCTGAGCTTCTCGTCGGTGGTGGAGCCGGTCATTACGAGGTGCCTTCCGGGTACGGGGGGTTCGAGGTCGGCGACGGCGTCCGCGGAGCGGACGCCGGGCCGGCCGGGTCGGTGGGTACGGCGGGGGAGCCGGGACGGTCGTCCGCGGCGGACGTGGCGGGGGAGCCGGGACGGTCGTCGGCGGCTGACGGGACCTCCGCCGCGGGGCTGCCCTCGGGCTCGTCCTCCGGCCGGGCGGCGGTGCCGCGGACCGCGCGGCGGAACGTGCCGAACCGGTTCGCCGCGCCCGCGGCCGCGCCGGTGCGGGGCGCTTCGGCGGAAGGCTTCCCGGTGGCCTGCGGTCCCTCGGGGTGGGCGGCGGCCATGGCCCGGCCGCGGCGGCGCTGGGGCAGGCCGCTCTCGCCGAACCGCGGGTGCTCGCCGGTGCTCTCGGCCGCGCTGTCGTGCACGGTCTCGGGCTCGGGGCCCGCGTCGCGGGCGCCGGTCGCGGCGCCGGTCGTGGCGGGCGCGGACACGCCGCGGCCGGATACCGGCGGCAGCGTGTCCTCGGGCGTGGCCGCCGCCTCCGCGGGTGCGTGGCTGATCAGTTCCTGCGGCAGCATCAGCAGGGCGCCGGTGCCGCCTCGCGCGGAGGGGCGGAACGACACGGTGAGGCCGTGCTTGCGCGCCAGCCGGCCGACGACCGCGAGGCCGAGGCGGGTGCCGGAGAGGCCGGCCAGGTCCTGCGGCGCGGAGCCCACGGCGGCCTCCGCGCGGCGCTGCTGCACGTCGCTCATCACGAGGCCGCTGTCCTCGATGGCGATGATGACGCCGGCCGGGACCTCCTCGACGTAGACATGGACCTCGGCGGTCGGCGGCGAGAAGTTCGCGGCGTTGTCCATGAGTTCGGCCAGGGCGTGCATGACGCCCTCGGCCGCGTGACCGGCGACGGCCGCGTCGCTGCTGGAATGCAGCCGCACCCGCTGGTAGCCGCTGATCCGGCCCATGGCGCCGCGGAGTATCGACTCCATGACGATGGGGCGGGCCCAGCGCCGGCCGGACCTGGCCCCGCTGAGGACGGCGACGGAGTCGGCGAGCCTGCCCGCCTGCGCGGTGCGGTGGTCGAGGTGGAGCAGGTCGGTCAGGACGTCCTCGTCGGCGTGCCGGTGCTCCATCTCCCGGAGGTCGGCGAGCATGCTCGTCGCGAGGGCCTGCATGCGGCCGGCGGCGTTGGCCGCGGCCGCCATGGCGGCGGACCGGCCGGACTCGGCGCGGCGCAGCCGGGTCTCGAGCCGCGCGGTCTCGGCGGAGTGTTCCCGAACCAGCACGGCGATCTCGGCCGCGTGGGAGCGGGCCATCTCCTCGGACCGGGCCGCGTGCGCCGCTCGGGCGGCGGCGGTCTCCGCCTCGTGGCGGTCCTTGAGGGTGGCCGTCTCGCGCTCGGCGCTGGCCGTGAACCGGGCGACGTACGCGTCCTTGGAGGCGGCGTCGGTGGCGAGGGTCTCGGCCCGCCTGGCGAGTACGCGCGAGGTCCGCCCGTACCAGGTCACGGCGAAGGCCGCGGCCGAGAGCAGCAGGACGCCGCAGACGGCGAACCAGCCGAGCGGGGCGCGAACTCCGCCGGGTGCCGCGGCGACGGAGGCCACGGCGAGCGCACCGCCTGCGGCGGCGGTCAGCAGCGAGGCGGTCAGGGCAGGACGGAAGGGGGAGGGTGACGCCGACATCAACCAGACTCTCGGGAGCGGGCACGCGGGGAAGGGAGTCGCAACGACGGCACTATAGATGTGTTGTTGATCAGTTCGGAACTCGCGTGATCGGATCGGCATCCATTGATGGGCATACTTTTCCGGTACTGCGCCCAAGAAGGTCCGAACTTGTTGGTCCCGCAGGAAGTACCGCGGGGCAAGCGCTTCCTGACTTTCCCTCGGTTCCGCGCGCTGCCCTACTGGTCCCGGTGCGGCGTGGGTTGGGCCTCGAAGGGGTGGAGGGGGCGGTCGTTCGCCCGATGGCGGTCACAGTGAGTGACCTTGTCGAACGCCGTTCAGTCCATCAGACGGGGCCGAGTGCCGGGGGTCAGCGCGATCCAGACGGCATCGCTCTCCCGGATGACGTAGATCTCGTCCACCTGCGCGTTCCAGTCCCGCGGCACCACGAAGTAGCGGCCGTCGTGTTCGGCGAGCAGTCGCAGATCCGAGTACCGGTAGGGGTGCAGGCGGTCGTTCGAGAACCTCTCCTCCCTCACCGAATCCGTCGGCAGGCTCAGCGGTCTGGTGCTGAGCACGAGCACTCCCGTCCAGTCGGTGACGGCCGCGGCGTGTGCCCGAGCGTCCTGCCTGCCCTGCTGCCAGGCGATGTTGGTCACCGTCCAGAAGAGGAAGACACCGGCGGCGAAGACCGGTACGGCCTGGCGGCGGAAGCCCTGAGGCCGGTGCCCCTCGGCGTTTCGGCACAGGCTCAGGAGCAGCCCGGCGGCGATGGTGAGCGGTCCGACCCAGCCGTACGGCTGGATCTCCTGCCAGAGCGCGAGCAGCACGATCCCCGTGACCACGACGAGTGGGTACCAGCGCGCCGCGGCGGCCTCGACCGGCGTCACACGACGGGGCCGACGGCTCCACGGGACACAGGCCAGCAGGAACACGCACCCGGCCGCCACCATGATGTCCAGGTTCAGCAGGTTCAGGCTCTCCAGGGCGACCTGGCTGAACCCCAGGTTCATCGATCCCCAGTGGAGATTGAAGTAGTCGTAGTACGTGCTGGTGTAGATCGCGCCGATGTAGAACATCAGCGCGGCGATGAAGGTCCCCTGGGCGACGACGATCTTGACGAGGCCGGACGGCCCGTCGAGATCGCCCCCGGCCTGGCGCCATGCCTTCCCGGCGCCGGGCGGGCGCTGCTCCGCCCCGTGCGCGGAGGGCTCGGTCACGGGGTCTCGGGAGCGGGCTCGGGGTTCCCCGGTGAGGTCTCCTCCGGCAAGGGCGAGGCGGGCGGCTGGGTCGGATCGAAGGGCGGTTCCGGCGTCTCGTCGCCGGTCTCCTCCGGCGGGAGGGGCGCGGGAGGGACATAGCCTCCGGACGACTTCTCCGCCGGATCCCGCGTCTCGTCCGTCGGAGGACCGTCCGTGTCCTGCGGCGGAGGAGGCGTATCCGTGTCATCGGCCGGGGGAGCGTCCGTGACCCCGGCAGGCGCGGTCGTGGGGGCGGGGTCCGGTTCATCGGGATCGCAGGCGGCAAGTCCCGTCACACCCAGCAGCATCAGCAAAGCGAGCACCGCGGCACGCGCGCCACGGACGATCCGGTACGGCATCCGACCTCCTTGATCGTCACCGAGCGTAGCGGCTGACAGGGCGGAGAGCCGGGACCCACACCTCCGGGTCCCGGCCCTCCGCCCGATCGGACGCCACATCAGCCGCCACCGGGCCGGACGGCGGCTACGTCGGACGGCGGCGCAGGTCGGACGGCGGCACGAGCCGGACGGCGGCACTGGCCGGACGACGGGCCGGGCCGGACGGCGGCACAGCACACGAGCCGGCACGGATCTTCCTGGGCCGGGGACACTTCGCTCGTCGGGTGCTGCTCCCGCCATCAGAGGCCCCGAAGGAGAACTCCCTGAACGAGCCCTGTGCCGCGGGGCTCAGTACGGACTGGCCGGACGCGGCTTCGTGGTCCGCCGGTACGTGCCGGGGGCCGCTCCGTGTGTGCGTTTGAAGGCATGGGCGAAGGCGAACTCGGAGGTGTAGCCCACCTGGGCGGCGACGGATCTCAACGGCGCGTCCGACGTCCGGAGCAGGCGCGCCGCCACCGTCATCCGCCACCAGGTCAGGTAGCCGACGGGCGGCTGACCGATCAACAGGTTGAAGCGCCTGGCGAACGGAGCCCGGGAGAGCCCGGATTCCGCCGCGAGCTTCGCCACCGTCCACGGCTGCGCCGGATCTCGGTGGATGGCGTGGAGTGCGGCGGTGACCGGGGGATCGTTGAGTGCCGCGGCCCATCCGATGGGGTCGACCTGGGAGGACTGTTCGTCGAACCAGATGCGCAGGACGTAGAGCAGCAGCGCGTCCAGCAGCGCGGGAACGGCGGCGTCCGTGCCCAGGCGCGGGTTCTCCAGCTCCGCGGCCAGGAGGCTCACGGCCGAACTCAGCTCCGGATGGCGGCCCGCCCGCGCCGGCAGGTGGATCAGGTCCGGGAGGCTCAGCAACAACGGGTGCGTGCGGGACGGGTCGAGTTGATAGGCCCCGCAGAGCACTACGGTCACCGGACCGCCGTGGCCGGCCCGGTCGACGCTGTCGGACACGTGGGTGCCGGAGACGTGAGTGTCGCGGACGTGGGCGTCGGTGACGCGGGTGTCGGAACGCGGCAGTTCGTCGGGACCGCAGGCAGGACTCGACACGGGTGTCCCGGGACTGTCGGCCAGCGTGTGCCCCCTGCCGTGGGGGAGGAACACCACGTCTCCCGTGCCGAGTCGGACGGGCTCGGCGTCCCCGGCCAGCAGCCAGCAGGCCCCCCGCAGGATCACCTGGAAGCCCGCCGACCCGGGGACGGAGGCGAACTCCTGTCCCCAGGGGGCGTGCCACCGCACGTGCGCCGACCGGGGCCTGCCCGTTCGCGTCACCGCGACCACATCGCTGAGTACGTCCATGCGTGGAGCGTACGGGTACCTGGGAGACGTACGCGTATGAACGAGGCGCTCTCACACATGGATCGTCTTCATCCGTGGTCGTAGATTCGCGGCATGACGACGATGAAGACCGCACGTATCCATGAGTTCGGCGACGCGTCCGTGATCCGCCACGACGTTGTTCCACGCCCTGCGCCCGCCTTCGGCGAAGTGCTCGTCCGCGTCGCCGCGACCTCGTTCAACCCCACCGAGGCCGCGTTGCGCGCCGGAATGCTGCAGGCGTTCCTGCCTGTGGACCTGCCCTACACGCTCGGCTGGGACGCCGCCGGCACCGTGGCCGAGATCGGCGCGGGGGTGCGGGGCTTCGCCGTCGGCGACCGGGTGGTGGGTCGGCTCGACGGCGGAGGAGCCGCGCAGTACGTACGGGCCCCCGCCGCTCTGCTGGTCGCGGTGCCCGACACCGTCCCCCTCGCGCACGCCGCGGCTCTTCCCGTGGCCGGACTGACGGCGTGGCAGGCGGTGTTCGAGCACGGGAAGGCGGCCGCGGGAGAGCGGGTGCTGGTCAACGGCGCGGGCGGCGGCGTCGGAGGATTCGTGACGCAGCTCGCGAAGCACGCGGGAGCCGAGGTGATCGCCACGGCCGCCGCACGCAGCGCCGAGGCGGTCCGGCGCCAGGGGGCGGACCAGGTGATCGACTACACCGCGGGACCGCTGAGCGCCTCGCTCGACGACCCCGTGGACCTGCTGCTGAACCTGGTCGCGCTGAGCCCCGAGGACGCCGCGGCTCTGGTGCCGCTGGTGCGGCCGGGCGGGCGTGTCGTCTCGATCGCGACACCGGTCGAGCCGGACGCCGCTGCTGGGGTGACAGCGATGCACATGGTCGCCCGGAACGACGTGTCGCATCTGGAAGCACTGGTGGGCCTCGTCGAGGCGGGCTCGGTCACCATCGACATCAGCGCGTCACGCCCGCTGACCGAGCTCGCGGACGTCCACCGTCTCAGCGAGGCCGGCCGGATCCGGGGCAAGGTCATCCTGGTTCCTTGAGAGCCAAGGGGCTCAATGCGCCGCGGCGCCGCTCTCGGCGTGACGGGCGGCGATCTCGTACGGAGACTCGCCATCGCCATCGCCATCGCCATCGGAGTCGGATGCGGAGGCTGAGGCGGGAAAGACGCCCCTCGCAGCCTCTCGCCGCGCTTGTTCCATCAGCCCGCGGAACTCCTCCTCGGTCATCTCCTTCACCTCCCGGCCCTCCGCTCGCTGTTGTCCTCACTCTTGATTCGTTGCCGCCGCCGCGACGGATGGGAGGACGCGACACCTCTCCGAGATCGGCGGTTCGCGCCCCGACGGTCAGGACCCGGTCCACCCCTCACACCGAACACCGTTGCGCTCCTACGCCTTGGTGCTGATGGGGATGATGCCGAGGGGTTCGGTGGTCGGCTGGGCGGAGCCGCCCGCGGGTTCGACGGTGATGCCGACGGCGACCGCGTCTCCCAAGGGGCCGTCGAGGACGCGTGCGGCCCGGTTGCCGGTGTCGTCGAGGAGGCCCGCCGGACGCAGGTCGCCGGCCTCACCGGCGTACCAGAGTTCGTACACCCTGCTACTCGGCAGGGCCGGGAGGTCGCGGGCCGTGAACGCGGCCTTGGCCTGCGCGCGGGAGACGACGACCGCCGCCTCGGCTCCGTCGGAGAGCTCACCGGTGTGGACGGTGGCGTCGGGGGCGGTGAGGACGTCCGCGAAGGCTCCGCCCGTCGTCCGGGCCTGCTCCTGGGCCTGGGCCGCCTGGGCGCGTGCCTCGTCGGCCTCCTGGCGTTCCCGTACGGCGACGGCACCGAGCGCGGCCGCCGCCGCGATGCTCGCGGCGAGCGCGAGACGCAAGCCGTTCCGGCGGAGGGATCCGCCACGGGGGCGGGCGGTGTGATGCCGGCGGTCCTGCGGAGTCCGGGACACCTGTTCCATGACACGCGCACGCAGCTGCTCGGGTACCGGCGCGGTCTCGGCGGAGGCGAGCCGGGCGGCTGTCCTCTCGAACGCGGTGACGTCCCGGCGGCAGATCTCGCAGCCGGCGAGGTGATTCTCGAAGGCGGCTTCCTCCGCGGGTGACAGAGCGTGCAGAACGTATGCCGCGGCATTGAGATGGGGATCCTCCGGCGTCGTCATGATCCGGCCTCCAGACAGGCGCGCAGCTCTTCGAGGCCTTTGCGCATGCGGGACTTCACCGTTCCCTCCGGGGTGGACAGCGAGCGCGCCACCTCGAGACAGGTCATCCCCTGGTAGTAGGCGAGCACCAGCGGCACTCGCCGGAGCCGGGCCAGGGCCGCCAGGCAGCGGTGGACACGGCGCCGCTCGTCGAGGCCCTCGACGGTCTCGGCGACCTCGTCGAAGGCCCGGTCCGCCGACAGCATCCCGGCACGCACCTCGCGGTCCTTGCTCGCCTGGACGGAACGGACCCGGTCCACGGCGCGCCGATGGGCGAGGGTGAGCACCCATGTCTTCGCCGTGCCGAGGTCGGGCCGGAATCGGTCCGCCGTCCGCCACACCTCGATCATGACGTCCTGCGTCACCTCCTCGGCCTGGCCCACGTCCCGCAGGATCCGGCAGGCCAGCCCCATCACCGGCTGGGCCAGCGCGTCGTAGACGCCGGCGAACGCGTCCCGGTCACCGTTCGCCGCCCGGAGCAGGAGCGTGTCGAGGTGGGCGTTCGGCTCGCGTGAGTGAGGCAATGGTCTTCCCTTGTCGCGCCTCTGGTGGTCGGTCGCGCGGGTGTGCGGCGCCGGGTCGCCCTGCTCGGAGTGGCCCGTCCTGTCCGACTCTGCCGCCTGCGGCGGGGTCGTGCCGGGTGGCCGCGCCAGCCGGGTGAGTCCGGAACGGGGGCCGGGGGCCTTCACGGCGGCCCTCGGCGGTCGTGCGCCGGGGTCTGGACCCGCAGTGCGACATGCACGGTCTTGCCGCCGAGACGAGGGACCACCCTGACGGATTCGCCGAGGTGGCGCATGATCTCCAGGCCGAAGCCGCCTCGCTGGTCTCCGGCCGGGGGCCGGTGGACGTCGGGCATCTCCTCGCTGTGGTCGGTGACCGCGATGTCCAAGGACTCGCCGTCCCGGGCGAGCGTCAGGACGCAAGGGCCGCGGGTGTGGCGGACGGCATTGGTGACGAGCTCGGACACGACCAGGACGGCGTCGGCCGTTCGGGCGCAGTCGGCCGCTTCCAGCCAGCGGACCGCGATGCGACGGGCGACGGCCGGACTCCGCAGGCCCCAGGGCAGGTCCACGACAAGGCGTGTCGCGCTGGGCGCTGAGGGTGATGCGGTGATGGTCATGACCGCTCCCTGGAGACGGGGACTTCCTGTGTGAGGGATTCGTAGCCGTCCCGAGCACGGATGACGGATCGACGGCGAGAGCCTCCCGGGCTCCGTCGCACACGATTTACGGCGCTTCTTCATCCGCCGGCGGTCCGGCTCCGAATCCCTGGTGACCCCGCACGGCGAGTCGGCCGTTCGAACCGCACGGCACGGCTCGACGTGCTCACGGAAGTCGACCAATCGAGGGAGGTGTGTCTGATGACCGCGTCCATGCGCGCCCGTCGTCTGGTGGCAAGCGCCGCAGCGGCGGGACTGCTGGCCGGCGGCGCCGCGCTCGGCATGTCCGGCACGGCGACCGCGGCACCCGCGCCCGCATCCGTCGCGACCGTTGTGGCCGGTGACGGTCACGACCACCACGACCGTCACGACCGGTGCGAGTGGAAGAAGGGGCACTGGGAGAAGAAGTGGGTGAAGGGCCACTGGGAGAAGAAGTGGACCTACCACAAGACGTGGCACCCCGGCCATCATGACAAGCACGGTGACTGGCACAAGGGCTCCTGGAGCCACGACCGCCAGTACAAGTGGGTCTATGTCCCCGCCCACTGGGATCACCACTGGGTGAAGGGCCACTGGGACTGCCACCACCGGTGACCACAGGTGACCGGTTCATCCCGCATCCCTGCCGCTGAGGGCCAGGCCTCGTGCCTGGCCCTCGGTGGTGACGGACACGGTGGAGCGGTCTACGCGCGTCGTCATTCTTTTCGGACTATGAGAAAGCACCAGGCCCTCCTGGTGCAGTTGGAGAAGCTTCCACAATCTTCGAGCAGGGGGAGCCATGAGTCCCTTGCCGGGAGAGACTTCCGGACGCACTGTCCAAAGAAATCAAGAGGAACGATCCGTGCGACCAAGACTCTCCGGCGCGGCCGCCTCCGCGGCCGTACTCGGACTACTGGGCTCCTTCGTCACCGCCTGCGGCTCGTCCGGGAGCGGCGACGGGACGACATTGCGCTTGGTGGCGGCCGAGTACGGCAACAGCCCGGAGACCAGCTCCCAGGTGTACTGGGACCGACTGACCGCCGATTTCGTCGCCGCCCACCCGGGCAAGAAGGTCGAGGTCACGCTCTACCCGTGGGCCGACGTCGACCGTGAGGTCACCCGGCTCGTCAACGAAGGCAATGCCCCGGACGTGGCGCTGATGGGCGCGTACTCCGACTTCGCAGCGCAGGGCCGGCTTTACGCCGCCGACGAGTTGCTGCCGGTGAGGGTGGAGTCGAATTTCCTGCCACCGCTCGTGGAAGCGGGTTCGGTCGACAACACGCTCTACGGCTTGCCCTTTGTGGCGAGCAGTCGGCTTCTCTTCTACAACGAGGAGCTCTTCGAAAAGGCGGGAGCGAAGCCGCCGAAGACCTGGACCGATCTGGAAGAGGCGGCCCAGGCGCTGAAGAAGGAGAACGTGCTCTACCCGTACGCTCTGCCCTTCGGCCCCGAAGAGGCCCATGCCGAAGCCCTGATCTGGGAACTGAGCAACGGTGGCGGGTACGCCGGTGAAACCGGCGGATACGACATCGCGTCCGATCAGAACACGCAGACGTTCCGCTGGATCAAGAACAACCTTGTCGAGCCCGGTTTGACCGGTCCGGTCCCGCCGGCCAAGCTCGACCGCAAGGACGCCTTCGCCGCCTTCCTGCGAGGTGAGGTCGGCATGCTCAACGGCTACCCCTCGCTTCTCCACGAGGCAAGGGCGAAGGGCATGAAGGTCGGCACCTTGAGAATGCCGGTGTCGGACACGCTGAAAGACGGTCAACCCATGGCGTCGGCAGGTGTCGCCGACTGGATGATGGCGTTCAAGCGCGACGGCAACCGCGAACTGGTGGGGAACTTTCTGGAATTCGTCTACGAGGACAAGAACCTCAGCGCGTTCGCCAGCCGCTACCACCTGCTGCCCTCGACGGTGACCGCGAGCCTGGCGTCGAAGGACGCGGCGGACCCCAGCAACGAGCAGTTCCTGGACGCCCTGAGCGTGGCCGAGCTCTATCCGGTCAACGAACCGTCCTGGCTGCAGGTGAGCAACACCATCAAGCGGAACATCGGCCAGGCCGTCGCGCCGTCCGCCGATCCGAAGGCCGTCCTCGACGGCATCGCCGACGAGGTCCAGAAGATAGTGGACCAGCCGTAGCCGCGTGATCGACGTGACCGGACCGGCTACCGTCCGGACCGAGGCCTCGCGTCAGCTGCTCAGCGCGTCGCCGTAGCGTTCGGTGCTGCCCGCTGCCTGCCGGTGGTGGGCGGCTGGTGGCTGGGGATGGTCTGTCGGTGAGCCGTGTGGCGGGCATCAAGGGAATGCGGAGACTGATTCGTCTGGTGGCTCGTCCCGGGGGACGGGGCCGACCGGAGGGGGACGCGGGGGACCGATCGGTCTGGGCGCGGGGGCGGGTGTCCGCCGCCTTCGCCGTGCTGACGGCCGGGTTGGTGGTGTTCCACCGGGCGGTGCCCAACTCCGTGGGCCGGTTGGGCAGCCTGCTCGAAGTGTTCCTGCCTTGGCTCGGCCTGGCCGTCGTGGTCCTGCTCGGCGTGGCCCTGTCGCGCCGTTCGGTCACCGCGCTGGTGGCCCTGCTGCTGCCGGCGGCGGCCTGGACGTACCTCTTCGGCGGGCTGCTCCTGCCCGGTGGGAAGCCTGGCGCGTACGACCTGGTGGTGGTCCAGCACAACGTCAGCGACGAGAACCCCGACCCTGCGGGCACGGCCCGTGCCCTTCTCGACGCCGAGCCCGATCTGATCGCGCTGCAGGAGCTGGTGCCCCCGGCGCTGCCGGTCTACGAGAGGACTCTCGCCCCGGCTTACCCGTACCACGCGGTCCGGGGCACCGTCGGCCTGTGGTCGAAGCATCCGCTGACCGGCGTCCGGCTGCTCGATGTCAGACCGCGGGGAGTCACCGGGCCCTGGAGCCGCGGGCTGCGAGCCGTGGTCCACACCCCGCGTGGGGAGGCCGCGGCGTACGTCGCGCACCTGCCCTCGGTCCGGGTGCGGGCGAGCGGCCTCGCGTCTTCGTGGCGCGACGAGAGCGCCGGCCTGCTGGGCAAGGCCGTCGCGGCTGAGGAAGTCAGAGCGGTGATCCTGTTGGGTGACCTCAACGGCACGGTCGACGACCGCGGGCTGGCGCCGCTGACCTCACGGATGAACGTGGCCGAGCGGGGCTTCGCCTTCAGCTTTCCCGCCGCGTTCCCGCTGGCCCGGATCGACCAGGTCATGGCCCGCTCGGCGACCGTCGGCCACATCCGCACCCTGCCCGCCACCGGCAGCGACCATCTGCCGGTCGCCGCCGGGATCACGCTGCACTGAGGGGACGGTCCGGTCCCGGCACTCGTACGCCGGTCCCGGGTCGTTCGCGCACAGCGGGCAACCGCCGGGGGAGTGGGCCGCGGCCGTGACGGCGCGGGACCGGCCGGGCCTCGGCCGACATGCCGCCCGCTTCGGCCGGACGGCCCAACCATCGGGCCGGGTGAGCGGGGTCCGTCGCGTCGATGAATCGGCTGCCGACCGGCAGGGTCTATCTCTTGACGGAGACAACCGACGCATCGGGAGTAAGCCATGGGCCTCATCACCATCGAGCTGTTCGCGACCCTCGACCTCGTCGGGCAGGCGCCCGGCGGTCCCGACGAGGACCCGGTGGGATTCCCGTTCGGCGGCTGGCAGGCGCCCCTGATCGACGAGGTCGCCGGGGCGCAGATCGGTGCCGCGTACGAGGGCACGGACGCCCTCCTGCTCGGCCGGCGGACCTACGACATCTTCGCCGCCTACTGGCCCCACCAGAGCGGCGGCGAGGACGGCGAGATCGCCACGCTGTTCAACGCTGTCCCGAAGTACGTGGCGTCGCGCGGCAGGCCCGACCTCTCGTGGGCGGGCTCCACGCAGCTCGGTCCGAACCTCGTCGACGCGGTGCGTGAGCTCCGTGACCGGCATGAGGACGTGAAGGTCGTCGGGAGTCTGAACTTCGTGCAGACCCTGCTGCGCGAGAAGCTCTTCGACCGCATCGATCTCTGGCTGCACCCGGTCGTGCTCGGCGTCGGGAAGAAGGTGTTCGACGACGGCGCGGTGCCCACCAACGTCACGCTCCTCGCGCCGCCCGTCGCCGGCCCGACGGGGACCGTGTTCCTGCGCTACGGGATCGCCGACGGCACTCCCTCGACGGGGGACATGAGCCTGCCCGGCCGCGGTCTCGGAAGCGACGACTGAGGCTCCGCCCGGCCGGGGCCGCGGAGGCGACCGGCGGCGATCGTCAGCGGCCCTGCCCGGCTGCGGGGTGGGCGCCCGGCGGAGTCATCGCCCCGGCGTCACCGAGTCCCGCCGGGGCGAGGACGGCGGCAGCCAGGTGCTCACGGAACCATCTGTGGCCCGGGTCGCTGGAGTTGCGGGGATGCCAAGCCATCCCGAGATCCAGGGGCGCCAGGTCGAGCGGGATGGCGAACGTCCGCAGTCCCAGGGCGGAGACGGTGTCGGGGAGCCAGTCGGCCAGGCTGAGCGCGACGAGGTCGGTGTCCCGGGCGAGCATCATCGCGCTCGTGTGGCTGGGTACCACGATCGCGGTCCGCCGCCGCAGTCCGAGCTCCGCCAACGCGTGATCGATGGGCCCGAGGCGCTTGCCGAGCCGCGAGATGCCGATGTGGTCGGCCGCGGCGAACCGGCGCGCGTCGATCGGTCCGTCGAAGAGAGGATGATCCTGGCGGGCGATGCCGACAGGCGTCATCCGCGTGAGCCGTCGGGTTCGGATCTCCGGGTCCAGGTGCCCGAGGACGCCGAGTTCGACGTCCACCCAGCCTTGTCGCAGCCCGGGACCGCCCTCGAGCGCCTCGGGGAGGAAGACGACGTCCACCTGAGGGGCCTCCGCGTGAATCCGCTCGGTCAGGTGCGCGGCCAGGCCCACCAGGAGCAGGTCGGCGGCCTGCACCGTGAACGTGCGGTGGAGGCGTGCGGCGTCGAAACCGGGGCCGGGCCGCAGGACGCTGTCGCAGCCGCGCAGCAACGCGCCCACCTCCTCGCGGAGTTCCAGGGCGCGCGGGGTCGGGACCATTCCCTGGCCGGCCCGGACGAGCAACGGGTCGCCGACCGCACGGCGGAGCCGTGCCAGGGTGCGGCTGACCGCCGCAGGCGAGGTACCGAGGCGCTCCGCCGCTCGGGTCACGCTGTTGTCCTGGAGCAAGGCGTCCAGGACGCGCAGCAGGTTGAGATCCATCAATCGCTCCTGAACTGCAACTTTGCATCTGAGGCAATGATCGGATGCTGATCTTTGCATTGTTGTGGCACTCGGTGGCGCCGAGAGTGGAGACGTCCGCGGAAGCCCGCGGCCTCCCTCCCTCCGCCCTCCCAAGGAGCCGCTGTGCATCAGTCCCCCCGTACCGGTCGAGAAGGCGATGTCCTGGCCGTCGTCAGCCAGAGCGGGCCGACCGTCTCGTTCTTCGACGCCGCGTCCGACCGCCACCTCGGCCACGTACAAGTTCCGTCCGAGCCGCACGAGTTGTGCTTCGACGCGACGCACCGGCTGCTGTGGTGCACTCTCACGTACCACTCGGGCTACTACCACGCGAACGGCGGCCGGCGCACCGACCTGGCCGTGATCGACCCCGACACCCGCCGGATCGTCGAGATCATCGACATCGGCCCCGAACACGGGCCGCACGGGCTGGCGCTGGACCCGGCGCGCGGCCGGATCTACGTCAGCGTGGAGGGCGCCGAGAACCGGCCCGGCGGTGTCGTGGTGATCGACACGGCGACCCGCCGACCTGTGGGCAGGATCGACACCGACGCGCCCGGTCCGCACTGGTTCGCCATCGACCCGGCGGGCAGGACGGGGTACGCCACCAACAAGGAGGCGCCGTTCGTGTCGGTCGTCGACCTCGAACAGGGCGCCCTCACCTCGAAGATCGAGGTACCGGGCAGCGAGGGTCTCGCCGTCTCCGCCGACGGCACGCACGCCTTCGTCGCCGCGCCCTACGGCGACTTCTCGGCCACCGCCGAAGCGCGGCCGACCACGGGAATCCGGATCGTCGACGCTCGCACCGCGTCCGTCGTGGACACCCTGCCCACGGAGGACATCGTCCTGCCGGTGCACCTGACCTCGACCGGGAGGCTGCTCGTGGGCGAAGTGCGCACGGCACCCGATCCGGAGTCGCGACTCGGACGCCACGCGCCGGGCCGCCTCACCGTGTTCGCCGCCGACACCCGCAAGCAGGTGGGTGAACTCGCGGTCGGACTCTTCCCGCTCACCATCACCTCGTCGCCCGACGGCCGGCTCGCCTATGTCGCCTGCGCCGTCTCCTCCACCGTCGACGTCGTCGACCTGGAGACGCTGGATCGCCTGGCCCGGCTGGACATCGCCAAGCTCGGCGAGGCCGGCGCGCACGGCCTCGCGTATGTCCCACGCCCGGTCTGATCGCCGTACGGGGCGGAGGCGGACGTCCTCGCCTTCCGCCCCGGCCGCGAGGCCAGGGCCACGACGCGCCACCGGCACCCACCCGAGGGCAGCGTTCTCCCGCGTGTCAGCGGGCGGTGCCCCGCTCCAGAAGTGCCATCAACGCGCGGGCCGCCGGACTGGTGGCCTGCGGCGGTGGCAACAGGGCCACGGTCTCGTAGACCGCCTCGCCGGTGCCGGCGAGAGGGATGGCGTGCAGGGAGTCCCGCTTGTGCCGGAAATGCCGCGGTACGGCGGCGACACCGAGGTCCTCCTCCACCAGATCCAGGAGGCTGTGCACGTCGTTCACCTCCAGGGTCACGGTGCGCGGCACGCCCGCGGCGGTGAAGGTGGCGTCCGTGGCCCGACGCGGTCCCCAGCCGGGGTGGAAGTCGACGAAGTCCTCCTCCGCGAGGTCGCGCAGCGCGAGGACCGGCCCGGCCGCGGTGAGCGGGTGCTCTGGATGGCACAGGAGCGTCATCGGCTCGGCGGCCAGTGGCACCGAGCGCAGCAGGTCCGAGTCCGCCCGGGTGCGGTAGGCGAAGGCCAGGTCGAGGCGGCCGGCGGCGACGTCCTCGGCCAGCGCGATCCCACCCTCCTGCCGGAGCCGGATCTCCACCTCGGGGTGCCGCCGTCTGAACGCCGCCAGGAGTCCCGCCACGTGCACCCCCGCGACGCACTGCTCCGCCCCGAGGCGGAGCGTCCCGCGCACCACGCCCTGCACGGCAGCGACCGCCTCGTGGGCGGCCCGCACCTGCGCGAGGACGCGCTCCGCCTCGACCAGCAGCGCGCGCCCGGCCTCCGTCAGCGTCACCCTGCGGGTGCTCCGTACGAACAGGGGCGCCCTCAGGTCCCGCTCCAGGGCACGGATCGACGCCGAGAGACCGGACTGGGAGACCATGAGCCGCTCCGCGGCCCGCGTGAAGTGCCGGTCCTCGGCGACGGCGACGAAGTGCTGGAGATGCCGCAGTTCCATGATTCAGAAGCCTACGCGCTGAATCCCATCGGATTCTCCTGTTGGATTCATGCCCGTGGGGCAGGGGAGATTGGTGGCGGCACGACAGTCCCCTGCCGCCCCCGTGCACCGGGGGTCGCCCCCACGCCATGGAGTCGCGTTGTACACCGCACATGCCGATCGCTATGCCGACATGCCCTACCGGCGCACCGGGCGCAGCGGCCTGAAGCTCCCCGCCCTCTCCCTGGGGCTGTGGCACAACTTCGGCCCGGACCGCCCGGCGGAGACCCAGCGCGCCATCCTTCGCCGCGCCTTCGACCTCGGAATCACCCACTTCGACCTGGCGAACAACTACGGACCCCCGCCCGGCTCGGCGGAGTCCGCCCTCGGCGACTTCCTGCGGACGGACTTCGCGCCCTACCGGGACGAACTGGTCGTCTCCACCAAGGCCGGATACCTGATGTGGCCCGGCCCGTACGGCGAGTGGGGCTCCCGCAAGTACCTGCTGTCGTCGCTCGACCAGAGCCTGAGCCGACTCGGACTCGACCACGTCGACATCTTCTACTCCCACCGTTTCGACCCGGAGACGCCCCTGGAGGAGACCATGGGCGCCCTGCACTCCGCGGTCCAGCAGGGCAAGGCGCTGTACGTCGGCGTCTCCAACTACTCCGCCGAACAGACCCGCGAGGCTGCCCGCGTGCTCGCCGATCTCGGCACACCGCTCACCCTTCACCAGCCCCGCTACTCGATGCTCGACCGACGCCCGGAGGACGAGGGCCTGCTCGACGCCCTCGACGACCTGCGGATCGGCTCGATCGCCTACTCCCCGCTGGAACAGGGCCTGCTCACCGGCCGCTACCTGAACGGCATCCCCGAAGACTCCCGGGCCGCGAGCGACAGCCCCTTCCTGAACCGGGACGCCGTCACCGAGGACCTGGTGACCCGGTTGCGCGCCCTGAACGACATCGCCGCGTCGCGCGGTCAGACCCTGGCCCAGCTCGCCCTCGCCTGGGTGCTGCGCGGTGGTCGCGTCACCTCGGCCCTGGTGGGCGCGAGCAGTGCGCGCCAGCTCGAGGACAGCGTGGCCGCCCTCCACCACCTCGACTTCGACAGCGAGGAGCTGGCGAGGATCGACGCGCTGGTCCGTCCCTGAAGCGCGCGAGCACCGTTCCCCGACCGCGTCGGCGTCCGAGCGAATGCCGAGTGAATGCGGCGGCCCGGGCGGCGGCTTCTAGGATCTTCGGCATGGCGACACGACTCGTGCAGATCAACATGAAGGCCCAGGACGACGCTGCGCTCGGCCGGTTCTGGGCGGAGGCACTCGGGTGGGGGGTCGAAAGCGAGGGGCCCGGCGTGACGAACCTCGAACCCGTCGGGTTCGCCTACCCCGACCCCGTGGCCGTCTGCATCGACATCATCGCCCGCCCGGAACCCAAGACGGTGAAGAACCGGGTGCACCTCGACCTGGCCACCACATCGAGGGCCCATCAGACGGAGCTGGTCGCGCGTCTGAGGGATCTCGGCGCGACGCACGCCGACGTGGGTCAGGGTGACGTCCCCTGGACGGTCATGGCCGATCCGGAGGGCAACGAGTTCTGCGTCCTGGAGCCCCGTCCGATCTACCGGGACACCGGGCCGGTCGCCGCGGTGGTGGTCGACTGCACCGACCCACGGGAGATGGCCCGGTTCTGGGACCAGGCGATGGACTGGACGCCGCACGAGGTCGCCGACGACCACGCGTCCCTGCGATCCGCCCAAGGCGTCGGACCCTACCTGGAGTTCGTCCGTACCCCCGACACCAAGAGCGTGTGGAACCGCGTCCACCTCGACATCCGCCCCTACCCCGGTGACGACCCGGCGGCAGAGGAAGCCCGACTGCGCGCCCTGGGCGCCACCGATCCGGGTATCGACCAGTCCGCGATCTCCTGGACGGTTCTGGTCGACCCGGAGGGCAACGAGTTCTGCCTGCTCGCTCCTCGCTGACCGGGGTCCTCGGCTCCGTCCCGCACTAGCGGGCTGACCTCACGTGCCGGCAGCGGTCGGAACCACTCCGCTCCTGCGCCAAGCCCCGTATCCGGCCACCGCGCGCCGCTGCCGTCGGGCGCGGATGTGACCCCCACGCCATGGGAGGGTAAAACCAGAGCATCACACCCACGATCGAACGGACCCGCGAATTGAGCAGCCTTCCCGGATCGCGCCTGCCGGGCAGAACCTGGACCGTCCGGCTCACCGGACACCCGGACCACTCCGCCACCGTGGCCTGCAGCACCGCCGCGTGCCGGATGCCCCCACGCTCCAGGGACATCAACGCCCTGCGCCGCTTCGCGCAGCAGCACGTCCAGGCCCACGCACGTTCCGCCACCCCGCGCCCCAACGCCACCTGCGCCTGTGGAGCGGCCGACTGCCGCCACCACACCACCAGAACGACATGCACGGGCCGAACCCTGCTGGTTCTCATCCACAACCGGGTCGTGGGTGATGTGTGGACCCTGACCGAGGTCTGCCAGGCCTGCGCTCCCCACATCGTCAACGCCACGCTCCTTCCGGGCGCCGCCACGCCGCCCGGCGTCACGGTTCCCGCGGCCTCCAAGCCCGCGCCTCCGGCGCCCGTTCAGGCCACCTTCTCCTCCCCCCAGGCGACCGACGCGGACGACGTCTCCGCCGCGCGCCGCAGCCAGCGCCCCCCGCGCGCCCGCCGGAGCCGAGGCGCGGAGAACCGCCGCGGCCGGTGACACCACACGCCCGGGTGCCCGGTCCGCGCCGTGGAGCCGGGTCCCGACTGCCCTTCCTCGGCCGCGACGGCGAGCGCGGCGAGGCTGCCTCCGCCTCCAGGAGCGCAGGCGACCACCGAGGCAGGGGCGAGGGGTGGTGGACAGCCATCGGATGCGTGACAGATTTAACTGTCGGAACCCAGTCTCGACAGCTATGCTTGTCGCATGAGTGATGTGCGTGCAGTGCCGACCCCCGACAGGAACGACGAGAACTTCTGGACCGCCGCCTCGGCCCTGGTGGAGCCGCCCTGGAGCGAGCCCGCCCAGGACGACACGTTCACCATGGACGAGAGCGTCCACGATGCCGCGCGCGCCCTGGCCGAACGGATCTCGACCCGTGTACTGGCCTACCGAGCCGCCGACAAGCCCCTCGACCCCGTGCTCATGGCATCGCCCGATGTGCAGCTGGCGCTTCTGCGCGCCCTCTACGAGGCCAAGCAGTCCGTCGAACGGCTGGCGGAGAGCGCCGCCACCGTGGCCGGCCGCAGTGGAGCGAACTACGCCCAGCTCGGTGCCGCCTGGGGCGGCATCAAGCGTCAGTCGGCCCGTCTCAAGTGGCCCCACGCCGTGGTGAGGCAACCCGCCAGCGAGTCCATCCCGTTCCACTACGCGGGTGGTACCGCCGTGGTCCACCACGACGCGGACGCCGACGCCTGGTGGTACACCGCCACCGCCGCGGACGGACAGGACACGGAGTCCGAGCCCGTCCACCGTACGTATGCCGAGGCGATCGCCGGAGCGACCGAGTACCTCCTCGCGCACTCACTGCCCGGCCGGAAGACCCCCGCCTGAGACTCGCCCGTGCGGGGGTCCCCGCCGACGCGTCAGCTGTCCGTACGGGCGGGTCGGCGGGTCTCCCGCCGGTCGCGGAGAGCGAGTCGGCGCCGGCGGTCGCTGCGTTCGCGGACCCGTCGGTCGAGTTCTTCCATCAGCCGGTGGCCGCGGTGCTCGGGGTCGAGTTCGTCGAGGATCCGGTCGATCTCGGTGAGCAGTGCTCCGTACAGCTGCCAGCGGCCGGGGTTGGCGAGGGCGAGGGCGAGGAGCCGGTCGGCCGCGTGGTCTCGGCAGGCCCTGGCCGCCCGCAGCTCGCCCGCGAGCCGGGTCTCCGCGGCCTCGGCGCCCTCGCTGCCCTGGGTGGTGACCAGAACGGCGAAGCTGACGAGGGCGTCGGCGGTGTACTGGGCGGTCTCCCGGATGGCGAGGGCGGCCGGCTCGGGCAGCAGCCGGTGCCCGTTCCGGTGCTTCGCGAGGTCGGTGAGGGTGCGGGCGAGGACACGCAGGACGACGGCGCAGATCTCCAGGGTGTCGAGGCCGGTACGCAGCACGACCCGGTGCAGCAGGCCCTCCTTGACGCGCGGGTTGAGCCGCAGGCTGTCCTCGGCGGTGCGCAGGGCCCCGTCGACGTCGGCCACGTCGTTGTCGAGGCGCCGGGCCTCGTGCAGCCGGGTGGCGGCCTGCTCGACGGGGGGTGCTCCGGTGAACTCGTCGGCCACGTCCAGGAGCAGCAGCCGCATCCGGCGCGCGAGGTCCTCGATGGAGTCGCCCGCGGTGTCGACCCAGACGGGCGGGGCCAGCACCAGATTGAAGAGCATGCCGACGACGGCGCCGATGAGGGTCTCCAGGACACGGTCCCAGGCGGTGTCGGACACCTGGGTGACGCCGAGGACGAGCATGGCGCTGATGGCGACCTCGGGAATGAACTCCTCGACCCTGACGAGCCGGCCGACGAGCAGCGAGGCCAGGATGACGAGGGCGAGGCTCCACCAGGAGAGGCCGACGACGGCGCTGAACGCGATGGCGATCAGAACGCCGACGACGACCGAGTTCACCCGGCGCAGGCTGGTGGTCACGGTGGAGTAGAGCGTGACCTGGACGACGAGGAGGGCGGTGAGGGGTGCGGTGAGCGGAGCCGGCTCACTGCTGAGCTGGAGGGCGACGACGTAGCTGAGCGTGGCGGCCGCCGCGGACCGCACGGTCTGAACGGCGAAGGTGTCGCGCCGGAGGCGCGCGAACAGCCCGCCTTCCCGGTCGTGCCGTCCTCGGCCTCCTGCCACGCCCCACCTCGTCCCGTCGCCGCCCCGCAAGGCCCTCTGGACAACCCGCCTGCCCGGGCGGCCCCGGGCTCAAGCGCGGGTACGCCCGGGCGGGCGAGGGATCACCACCGCTTCGGGGACGGACAGCCCCGACGGGGACGGCGTGCGTGACGGTGCCCGCGGAGCGCGTGACGGTGCCCGCGGAGCGCGTGACGGTGCCCGCGGAGCGCGTGAGGATGCCCGCGGAGCGCGTGGGGATGCCCCGGCGGCCGGCCTCAGGCCGGCTTGCGCCACACGGAGATGTGCTTCGTGGAGTCCTGCCTGAACGGCGCCCCGTCCCAGTCCCCGACGCGACGTTCCCTCTCGAGCCCGGCGATGCGTGCCATCAGGTCGAGCTCCGCCGGCCAGGCGTAGCGGTGCCGGGAGTTGTCGCGGCGGTAGCTGCCGTCGTCGCCGTCGCGGGTGAAGTGGTGCGAGACGAGGATCTGCTCGACGAGGTCGAAGGTGTCGAAACCGACGTGCTGCTCAGAGACGTCGAACGGCACCGCGACCTGGCCGGGCGGCAGGAACCGCAGCGGCGGCACGCCCAGCTCGATGACGAACCGGCCGCCGGGCCTCAGATGACGCGCGGCGTTGCGGAAGCACTCGATCTGCTCGTCCTGCGTGAGCAGGTTCGTGATGGTGTTGTAGACGAGATAGACCAGGGCGAACTCGCCGGGAACGACGGTGGTGGCCATGTCCCCGATGACGACCGGGAGCGTCTCCTCGTCGACCTTCCGCCGCAGCACCGCCGCCATGTGCTCGGACAGTTCGATGCCCGCGACCGGGACGCCGCGTTCCCGGAGCGGGACGCCCACGCGTCCGGTCCCGATGGCGAACTCCAGTGCCCGGCCGTCTCCGGCGAGCTCGGCGAGGAAGGCGAGAGTCGGTCCGAGGGCAGCGGCCGAGGACATCTCGGTCTCCTCGGCGTCGTAGCGGTCGGCGGTCGCACGGGTCCACAGCTCACTGCTCGTCACGGGCGGCCACTCTGCCGGGTGCCGAGGGGCGCTGTCGACGCGTTTTCCTGCCACCGACACCGACACCGACACCGACACCGATTCGCCCGCCCCCGGGTCCTGCCCACCGGGCACGGGAAGCCGGCAGCTCGGCCGGATCAGGGCGCCGACGGCGGCCGACGCGGCCGAAGGCGAGTGGTGCTCGCCGGTGGGTCACGTTCCGGGCGAGCCGCCGGATCCGGGGCTCGTCACGCCGCTGGAACCGGCGAGGAGAAGCACGGGCAGGTCGGCGAAGGAGTCGAGGACGTGGTGCGGGGTCCCGGAAGCGGATCGGTGGGTCTCGGGGGAGTACTTGCCCGTCCTCACCAGGACACCGGTGAGGCCTGACCGTTGGGCTGCCAGCACGTCCGACTCGATGTCGTCGCCGATCATCAGCGCTTCGGATGCGTCGACGCCCACGTGGGCGAGGGCGCTCGCGAAGAACGCCCGGGCAGGCTTGCCCGTCACCTCCGCCTCCGTACGGGAGGCCTTCTCAAGGCCTTCGAGGAAGGCTCCGGTGTCGAGGTCGAGACCGCCCTCGGTACGCCAGTACAGGTTGCGGTGCATGGACACCAGCCGGGCACCGCGCTGCAGTTGCCGGAAGACCCGGTTCAGCGTCTCGTAGCCGAACTCGGGGCCCGCGCCGCCGAGCACGACCACGTCCGCGTCCCCCTCGTCGATCAACGTGACTCCGGGCAGGTCGTCGCGTACGTCGCCGCTGTTGAGCAGGAGGCAGCGGGCGCCGGGGAAGTGCTCGCGCAGATGGGCCGCCGTCGCGGCCGGGGCGGTCAGGACGTCCTCGGCCCCGACGGGGAAGCCGAGGGCGGCCAGGCGCACGGCGATGGCGGCACGTGTGCGGGAGGTGTTGTTGGTGACCAGGGCGAGGCGAAGGCCGGCGGCGCGCAGCCGTTCCATGGCCGCGACCGTTCCGGGCAGTGGCTTCCAGGAGACGGTGAGGACGCCGTCGATGTCGATCAGGACCGCGCGGATTCGCTCCATGGAGCCGACGGTAGCCCTCACCGCGATGGTGGGCGGGCGGCGCGCCCGGGCACGCCGTGGAGCCGAGCCGGTGACAGGGTGCCGCCAGGGGAGCCCGGTCCGGCACCACGCGCGCGGCACCGGCGCGGACAGCGCGGGAACGTCCGGGTCGCCGCGGTCGTCCCGGTGGCGGGTCAGGCGAGGACGTTGACGGCTCGGGCGACCACGAGCCCGAGGATCAGCAGGGAGACGAGCGACTGGACGCCCATGGCGATCTTGGCCCAGGGGGCCAGCGGCATGACGTCGGTGGGGCTGAAGGCGGTGGCGTTGGTGAGCGCGAGGTAGAGGTAGTCGATGAAGCGGGGCCGCCAGTCGGCGCTGCTCAGCCGGGGCTCGAGGTGTTGGGGGAAGGCGAGCGCCGGCGTGGAGGGCATGCGGTGGGCGCGGGCGGCCGGCCCACCGCTGTCGAGTTCGAAGTACAGCAGGGAGAAGGCGAGGACGGTACAGGCCCACACCGTGCCGCCGGTCTGCAGCAGGCTGGTGGCGGAGCTGGTCTCCTTCCCGGCATGGAGGATGTCGTCGACCAGCTGAACGGTCGACCAGACGGCACTGAGGGCCAGAACTCCCACCAGGGCGATCGACAGGCTTCGCAGGGCGGCCGAGCGCCGGTCGATGCGGCCCGGGTCGCCGGCGATGAGCGCCAGCAGGAGCAGTCCCTCGACGGCGGGGATGAACCAGCGAGGCGCCAGCCGGAGGTCGTCGGGGAGCAGGACGGTCAACCCCATGGCGGCGACGACGGCCGCCGCCATCGGCCATCGGGGCTCGCCGACGGTCTCGGGCGGTCTCGGGCTTTCGATGGGCTCCGGGGTGCGTCCGGTCACGATGGCGGCCCTTACGGTCGGGTACGGAGTGCGTGGAGCTGTCCTGCCATCGGAAGGTATAGCTGGCCGACGGCCGGGCGCCGGATCTCACACGCGGTGCACGACCGCATGCGCTGCGCAGGACGCACCGTGTTCTGCGCTGGACCTTCCCTGTCCTTCACGGGACCTGCCTTGTTCTGCCGTCGGCTGCTCCTCTGCCGTCGGCTCCTGCCGTGCCGTCGGCCGGGCCCCTTCCGCCCGTGGCCGGGACGACCCGGGGCCGTGGCGTGCGCGGCGCACTCCGGCATAGGAGCCTGGTGGTGTGGTGAAGCCAACGAAGGCGGCGACCGGCCCGTACCGGCGGAGCTGGCTGCGCGGGGCCCCGCCGCCCCGCTGGGTGCGGGTCCTGCCCGTGCTGCTGCTCGTGGGGGTCGGAGCGGCCTCCCTCACCGACTCCGTTCCGGTGGACATCGGCTTCCTGCTCGGCGCGGTGCCTCCGCTGGCCGTCCTGGCCTACGGACCGTTGGCCACGGCCTTCCTCGGCGCTGCGACCATCGGGCTGCTCACCATTCCCGCCTTCCACCTGGACCAGCCAGGCAACACCGACCTCTTCACCCTCGGCTTCGTCGCCACCCTGAGCGTCTTCGTCTCCTTCGTCCGCGGGCGCCGGGACGAGCAGCTCGACCTGGAACGCACCGTCGCCGAGACGGCCCAGCGGGCCATCGTCCCGGACGTACGGCGGCGGGTCGGGCCCGTGCGCTGCGCGAGCCTGTACCGCGCCGCCGAGCGCGGCACGCTGGTGGGAGGCGACTTCTTCGACGTACGGCCCGGCCCTCACGGGGTGCGGGCGGTCCTCGGCGACGTACAGGGGCACGGTCTCTCGGCCGTCGCGACGGTCGCCTCCGTCCTGGGGGCGTTCCGCGAGGCCGTGCTGGACGACGTGGACGCGGAGTCGATCGCGGCGCGCCTGGACCGCAGACTCGTGGTCGACTCGGCGCGGACGGAGCACGCGGAACTCTTCGCCACGGCCGTTCTCCTGGACTTCGCGCCGCGCGGGCGGGAGGTCCGTGTCCTGGCCTGCGGCCATCCACCGCCGGTCCTGCTGCGCGACGGAGCCGTGAGCACCCTGGACCTCGACCCCGGACCACCCCTGGGCCTGGGCCTCGCCGACGTCATGCCCGGAACCGCCGCGACGGTGTCGCTGCTGCCCGGGGACCGGCTGCTCCTGGCGTCGGACGGTGTCCTGGAGACACGGGACGCCTCCGGCGCCTTCTACCCCTTCGTCGAGCGTCTGGGCCGGATGACCGGTGTCGGCCTTGACGAGCTGCCCGACGAGATCTGGGCCGACCTGAGTCGCTTCGCCCCCAGGATCCAGGACGACGTCACCCTCCTGATCCTCACCTTGGACACTGCGGACCGGGCTGACACCGCGGGGCCGGGCTGACTCCTCCGGGCCGGGCTGACGCGACAGCGCCCCGGCGCCGAGGCCCCGCGGGGAAGAGGCTCGGGCCCCGTCCGCAGGCCTCGCACGGTCCCACAGCGCGGCCAGGGCACCCGCCCCGTCGTCCGTCGTGACCCGCTCCAGGACCAGCAGCCGCGCCTGCGGAGCGAGTACCGCCCGTATCCGCCTCCGTCGGGTGAATCGCGTTCTCCCCTGGGGGCACAGGCGCTCCGTCACTGCGTACTCCTCGCGCCACAGCTGGAACATCGACAGGGCCCAGATCGTCCCCGCCATGCGCTCCGAGGGGCGGGTGAGCCGGGCGGCCAGCAGTCACTCGACCGCCAGCTGAGCAGTCCCGCGACCCGCCGCGAGAGATGCGACTCAGCCGGACCGGGGGAGTAGAGGCGGGGCCGGCCCACGGTGTCGACCGGCGCGAGCCTCTCGGCGTATCGCAAGCCAGTGCTCGCCCGGGTCCGCCACGGCCCTTCCCCCGGCGTCGCCCGACGCCGCCCGGCGTCGGCGTCGACGGCGAAAGCGGTCCTCCGAGTCCGTCGGACCGTGCCAGGCCTACGCGGTGAGCGCGCCCGGGTCGGCCTCGGGCTGGCCAAGCCGCCACAGCAGGGTGGGCAGCAGCACAGGCAAGCCCCCTGCCCGGCGCCTGTCCAGCGGCTCGGACGGCGGGTCGGACGGCGGGTCGGACCTGCGGTCCGGCTCCGGACGCGGTGTGCCCGGGACGCTCGTGGCACCCGGAACACCCGGGAGCACGCCAGGGACGTCCCGGTCCGGTGACCCCGGCCCTGGGCCGCCGCGCCCCGGCCGGCGCGCGCCGGAGCAGCCGCGGCGCGTGCCCGCGTTCGCACACCGCGGTCGTGCCCGGCGGGAGCAGCCGTACGTTCTCGAACAGGGTGCCCCCGTACGCGTCGAGGCCGGGCGTCCGCAGCGCGTGGGCGGGGTCGGGAGCAGTGCGAGCAGCGCCGGCATGTCGGTGGCTAAGGACAGCGCCTCGCGGGTGGCCAGTGGTGGTAGAGCGGGACCGTACTCGCGTCGTCGGGGGCGAGCACCAGGACCGGTGTCGATCGCGTGTCGACGACCGCCGTCGCGTACGCGCCCCGCAGCCGCTCGGCGAAGTGACGCGTCCCGGCCGTCTCGAAGGCGGCCCGCAGCACCGTGGCGTGGTGCCGTTCCGCGACCGGGCGGCCGCGGGACTCGACGCGGCTCAGCAGTGGCAGCCGGACTTCGACGGCACCGGCGGGCACCGCGGTCACGCCGTCGCGGCCGTCGACCCGCCCGCAGGCGAGCACCCAGCCCCGCCCGCACAGCACACGGGTGTCGGTCTCCCCGCACGGCCCGGCGCCGGTCCAGCCGGTGCCGAACCGGCCCAGTATCCGCGACACGATGATCACGACATTCCGCGCGAGTGGTTCCGGTCGATACCGTCGCCCGGGCCGGGGCCCGGACGACACCCCCACACGGTCTGCCGCCCACCGTCCCGTCGACACGGGACGCGGGCCCGGTCCTGCTCCCACCCGGCTCCCGGGACTCATCGCGCCCCTCCGACCCCCGACGTCCCGGTCGCCCGCTCGAAGTGCGCCAAGCACGGGGTCGGTCGGAGTGGCCGGCGGAGGGAGAGCCGCACCGGGCGATCGCGTCTTCGGGGACCGAGCGCGGGAGAGGCCGCGCGGACGGCGCGCCGGAGCCGTGGGGCCGGCCTTCCGCCGCGTCACGGCCCGCCGCCCCGCCCTGATCGGCCGCACCGCTCACTCGATCGGTCCGTTCCCCGTCGCCCTGGCCCTCCCCGCCGATGAGAGTGGGCGCAGGGGGCCTGACCGAGCCATTGGAGAGGACCGGATCCCGTGGTGAGCATCGCCGTCGATCTGAACCGCTGCCAGGGGTACGCGCAGTGCGCGTTCCTCGCTCCCGAGATCTTCACCATGCACGGCGACGAGGCGCTGCTCTACGACCCGGATCCCGACGAGGCACAGCGCGAGAAGCTGGCCCAGGCCGCCGCGGCCTGCCCGGTGCAGGCCATCCTCGTCGATGCCGTGGACGAGCCGGCCGAGGCGGTGCCCGGTGCTCGGTGACGGAGTCCTGGAGCAGCTCAAACGCGAGGGCCGCATCGTCGTCGTCGGTGCCTCGCTGGCAGGTCTGCGGGCAGCCGAGACCCTGCGCGCCAAGGGTTTCGCGGGGTCTCTGACGATGATCGGCGACGAGCCCCACGAACCGTACGACCGGCCCCCGCTGTCCAAGGGGGTGCTGCTCGGCAGGGCACACGCCGACCGCACAGCCTTGCCCCGGCTCCGATCCGTGGACGCGACCTGGCGGCTCGGCGTTCCCGCCTCCGGCCTGGACATGGCCGCGAGGAGGGTGCGACTGGCCGACGGCGACGAGGTGCCGTACGACCGGCTGCTGATCGCCACCGGCGTCCGGGCGCGGCCGTGGCCGCGCGCCGAGGAGGCGGAACTCGACGGCGTCTTCGTGCTGCGGACCCGCGAGGAGGGTGCAGCACTCGCCAGGCGGCTCGACGAGGGACCCGAACGGGTCCTGGTCATCGGGGGAGGCTTCGCCGGCTCGGAGGTCGCCTCCGCCTGCCGCGAACGCGGCCTCCCCGTCACCGTCGCCGAACGAGGCGCCGCGCCCCTCGTCGGCGCGCTCGGCGGGGTGGTCGCCGCGGCGGCGGCCGACCTCCAGCGCGAGCACGGTGTGGACCTGCGGTGCGGGGTCATGGTGACCGCCCTCGAGGGCGACGCATCGGGACGGGTGCGCGCCGCGCACCTGTCCGACGGCTCCACCGTGGAGACCGACGTGGTGGTCGTCTCGCTCGGCGCCCTCCGCAACACCGAGTGGCTGCAGGGTTCCGGGCTCGGCGCCGGGCCGCGCGGCATCGCCTGCGATGCCGGCTGCCGGGCCTTCGACATCCGCGGCATCGTCACCGACGACATCTACGCCGCGGGCGACGTCGCCCGCTGCCCCCATCCCCTCTTCGGGTACCAGTTCCTGTCCCTTGAACACTGGGGCAACGCCGTCGCCCAGGCCGGGATCGCGGCACACAACATGCTCAGCGAGAGCGTCGACCGACTGCCGCACATGGACGTGCCGGCCTTCTGGTCCTCCCAGTTCGGCGTCAACATCAAGTCGGTCGGAGTCCCGTCGATGGCGACGGAGATCCTGATCGCGCAGGGCTCGCTCGACAGCCGCAGGTTCGTCGGCGTCTACGGATACCAGGGGCGCGTCATCGGCGCCGTCTCCTTCGACCACGGCCGGTGGCTGCCGTTCTACCAGGAACTCATCGAGCGCACCGCGCCGTTCCCGCCGCAGTTCCCCACGGTCGACCGGCACGCGGACGGACAACGGCCGATGGACGCGGACTTCCCCGACCCTTCGGTCCCCAGCCACGGCCCCACCGTGACCCTCAGCGGATACTCGCCGGCCGACCGCCGGATGACGTTCACCCCCGCGCACTGACCCGAACGGCCACAAGGACCTGACATGACGCAAACCCTGCTGCACCAGATCCTGGACTACGCCAACCGGGCCGACCCGTACCCGATCTACGAAGAGCTGCGGAAGACGCCGGTCCACCACGAGACCGACGGGCTGTACGTGATCAGCACCTACTACGAGATCCGCAGCCTTCTGCACGATCCCCGGATCAGCTCCGACGCCCGCAACCAGGCGTCCGGCAGCGCCGACCCGCTGGCGGAGTCGTCCCCGGAGGAGAGCGCCCTGCCGCCGAGCTTCCTACGGCTCGACCCGCCGGAGCACGACCGGATGCGACGCATGACGAACCGGCACTTCGGCCCGCCGCACTCCCCGCACCGGGTCGACGGAATGCGCCCGGAGCTCCACGACATCGTCACCGGCCTCATCGACGGCCTCGGGGACCCGGGCCGGATCGACCTGGTGGAGGAGTTCTCGTACCCGTTCCCGGTGACGGTGATCTGCAGACTGCTCGGAGTGCCGCGCGAGGACGAGGCGCGCTTCCACACCTGGGCGGACACCCTCGCCGCCAGCCTGGACCCCGACCCGGACGCCGATCCCGCCGAGCGCGGCACGGGCGCGGCGCACGAGGCCCGGATGCAGCTGGGCATGTACCTCGCCGGCCTGATCGAGGAGCGCCGCAAGAACCCCGGGGACGACATGCTCTCCCAGCTGGCGACGGCGAAGGGTCCGGACGGCCCGATGGCCACGATGGAACTGCTGAGCACCGCGGCGCTGCTCCTGATCGCGGGTCACGAGACGACGGTCAACCTCATCACCAATGGCATGCTGACCCTGATGCGCCATCCCGACGTCCTCCAGCGGCTGCGCACCGAACCACGACTGGCCGTGCCCGTCGTCGAGGAACTGCTCCGCTTCGAGCCGCCGGTGCAGCTGCTCCCGGGCCGCACCACCCTCGCCGACATCGAGGTCCGGGGCGTCACCATCCCCAAGGGTTCCACCCTCTGGCTGCTCCTGGCGTCCGGCAACCGTGACCCGCAACGGTTCGAGAACCCCGACCTCTTCGACCCGGACCGCCCGGACATCCAGCACCTCGGCCTGGGCAGCGGCATCCACAGCTGCTTCGGCGCACCGCTCGCCCGGCTGGAAGCCCAACTCGCCCTGTCGGAACTGGCCCGGAGACTGGAGAACCCCCGCCTCCTCGACGACCCGCCCCAGTATCGGCAGAACGCCGTCCTGCGCGGGCCGCGCCACCTGCGGATCGCCTGCGACGGGATCCGGCCCTAGGACGGCAGAGGCGCACGGCCCCACCCCTCCCCGCCTTCCCCTGCTCGCTTTCCCCTTCCCGCCTTTCACACGAAAACCGAGCGTCGGCTCGGCCCGGTGGACTACGCTTCGTGACCATGACTACCGGGACGGCCTCGCGCCACACACGGATCGGTGACCCGGTGCTCCTCTGAGCACCGAACGGGCCGATGCGAGCCCGAGGTTCGAGCAAGGCCCCGCCGCTGCGGCTGCCGCCGCGCGGGCGCCGCCTCCGTCGTGTTGATGACAGGTTCCACACATCAACCACGACAGGAGGATCCATGCCCATCAAGATGCTGCGCATCGCCACCGCCGACGGCGAGGCCGACGCGTTCGCCGCACTCCCCGACGACGGCGAGCGGTACCCGGGCGTGCTCATGTACGCCGACGGCTTCGGCATTCGCCCGGTCCTCGAGGAGATGGCCCGCGAGCTGGCCGCGCACGGGTACTACGTGCTCGTCCCCAACCTCTTCTACCGGCACGGCCCGGCACCGGTGGTCGAGCTGCCCGAGTTCATCGGAGCAGAGGCCCGGCCGGCGATCTTCGCCGAGCTGATGCCGCTGATCGAGGCGCACACCATCGAACGCGTCCTGAGCGACGCCGACGCCTACCTCGGGTTCCTCACCGCCCAGCCCGAGGTCCACCCGGGCCCCGTCGCGGTGACGGGGTACTGCATCGGGGGCCTTCTGGCGATGCGGACCGCCGCGGCCCACCCGGACCGGGTGGCGGCCGTCGCCGCCTTCCACGGGCCCGTCGGCGCCGACGGGCCCGACCTCTTCGGGAAGATCACCGCCAAGGTCCATCTCGGCCACGCCGAAGGCGATCTGACACCCGAGGGCCTCGTCGCGCTCAACCGGTCCCTGGACGCCGCCGGTGTCGACCACACCTCCGAGATCTACCCCGGCACCGTCCACGGCTTCACCATGGCCGACACAGACACCTACAGCGGCTCAGGACTGCAGCGGCACTGGGACCGTCTGCTCCCTCTACTGGGCCGCGCCCTGGCCGACGGCTGAGGACCCTGCGCGACCGCTGCCCTTGAGCCGAACGGCCCCGCTCCGACAGGGCGGAACGGCCCCGCTCCGGCAGGACCGGCCGGCGCCGGGCGAGGCCGGAGCCGTGCGCGCGGGCGGGCAGGGGAGACGTATCACCTGGGCAGGTGCCCGCCCCACCGCGTCGGGCGGGACGGGTCCCGCGGCTCAACCCGCGGGCCGCGTCCCGCCCGTTCCGCGCAGGTCCACTCCCCGGCTGTGGTCGTTCGGAGCCACGGCGATCTGCCGGGATGTCATGTGCCGTCTCCGGCCGCACTGTTCGGTGTCCCGGCCGGCCGTGGGGTGCCCCACCGGGTGACCTCGCGCCGTGCCCGAGCAGCGGCTGGCGCTTTCGGGCCACCGGACGATTTCTCGGCGCTTTTCGCACGGAGTCCTCTTTCCCGTGGTGAGGTGCCACTTCGACAGCCGTATTCCGCTTTGGGCAGGGGAGCGTCTTCCGGCCAACATCGTGATGTTTCAGCTCTCCGGACAACCGGACGTCCGATGCCTTCCTCTCATAGCTCGGGTGCACCGAGCGCCCCGCACGCGTGAGCCCCGGGGCGGAGACGTCCCGCCGGGCCGCCGCCGATCTGCTTCCGCACAGCTCCGGAGGACGAGAGAACGATGAGTACGACGCGCACCAACCGGCTACGACGGCCGATGCTCGTGGGGACCACGGCTGTCGCCGCCGTGGCAGTGACAGCCGGCTTCATGGCCGCCGCGCCGGACCGGGCGACGGCCGCGACGGGTCCCAAGCTGAGCCTCGTCGCGGCGACCGGCTCGGTCACTCTCACCTCGTGGAAGGAGGAGCCGGGCGTCTACCTGGACCTGGGCACGTACCTCACCGCCGAGGGAACGCCGCTGGAGCTGAAGGTGACCCGGAAGTCCTACAAGGACCCGGTGACCGTCACCCAGACCGTGTTCGAGGGCGGCAAGAGCAAGGCCAAGACGCTGCCCCTGGGCACCGTGAAGGACTTCTCCGGACTGCCGGGCTTCGCCGAGATCACCATCACGGACAAGAACGGCAAGGTGGTCGCCAACCGGGCGGAGAGCTTCTGCCCGAACAACGCCAGCGGACGGATCCGCCCCGACGCGCCGGCCACCTCCAAGTATCCGGAGAGCTGCCCCACCAACCCCTTCACCCTCGGCTCCGTATGGGGCGTCGAGAAGGGGTGGGCCGCCAACACCTACGGCGGCTCCTACACCGAGCCCGTGAAGCTCGCCGCGGGCACGTACACGGCCAAGGTCAGGGTCGCCAAGAAGTACCGGGACCTCTTCGGCATCGCCGACAAGCCCGCCTCGGTGAAGCTCACCGTCGAGGAACGCAGCTGGGAGAACGGCCGGTCGGCCGCCGCCGGGGAACACGCCGGACACGGCTCCGCGCACCAGGCCCCCTCCGCCCACGCCGGGCACGGAGCGGGACACGCTCCGACCCCCGCCCAGGCAGGCGCACCGCAGACCAGCGGCGCGGGCCCCTCGTACAACGTGGGCCACGGGCCGCTGAAGGCCGCGCCCCCGGCCCTGCCGTGGGCGCTGAAGGTGCAGCAGGCCGGGCGCGCCGGCTTCCAGGCCGCCGGGGACACCCCCGGGCAGACCGACGGCTCGCGCAAGGCCTCTGCCCTCACCCCGCGGTCCGCGCGCCCCACCGGGGCCCCGTCCGTCCCGAACGTGCCCAAGCCCGACCTGCGGTCCCTGCCGGCCTACGGCATCACCATCAGTGACGGCGGCGCCCAGGACATCCCCGGCAAGGACTACCTCGCCTTCAGCGCGAACGTCTGGAACGCCGGCCCGGCCCAGCTCGTCGTGGACGGCTTCCGCTCGCCCGGCAAGGCCAAGATGGACGCCTACCAGTACTTCTACGACGCCCAGGGCAAGCAGGTCGGCTACACGCCCACCGGCACCATGGAGTGGGACCCGCGCCCCGGCCACGTGCACTGGCACTTCACCGACTTCGCCAGCTACCGGCTGCTGAAGGCCGACCAGAAGGAAGCGGTCCGCAGCGGCAAGGAGGCCTTCTGCCTCGCCAACACCGACGCCGTCGACTACACGGTGAAGAACGCCAACTGGCACCCGAACAACACCGACCTGTCCACCGCCTGCGGCCAGGAGAACTCCATCTCCGTCCGCGAGGTACTGGACGTCGGCTCCGGTGACACCTACACCCAGGACCTGCCGGGCCAGTCCTTCGACATCACGGACCTGCCCAACGGCACCTACTACATCCAGGTCCTCGCCAACCCCGCCAAGCGGCTGAAGGAGACCAACCTCGACAACAACAGCGCCCTGCGCAAGGTCGTTCTCGGCGGCACCCCCGGGCGGCGGACCGTCACCGTCCCGGCCCACGACCTCGTGAACGCGAACTGATCACAGGTCGCTCCCCGCACTACCCGCCGAGCCGGCCCATCGGGCCGGCTCGGTCGTCATCCGGAACACCACTCCGGTCTCGCACAACCCCGGATCGGCGGCCAGGACTCAGCAGTTCTCGCTGATCACGCTCTCCAGGTCCGACAGTGCCACGCGGTCGTCCTCGATCTTCTTCTCCAGCTGTGCCAAGGCCTGCTCGAGGGCACTGATCTGTGCCTGGTCCGGGTTCGCCTCCGCCTTCAACTCGGTGATCCTCTTCCTGAACTCCTCCGCGCGCTCCTCGCTCTTGTCGATGCTCTTCGCCTGCTCCTTGGCCACGCGCTTCATCATCTGGCAGCCGGACTCCGCAGCCGGTGGAGGGTTCATCCCGCGCTCCTTCGTCGATGCGGCCCGCCGTCGGGGCCACTGGCGGCCAGTATCGAAGCCTCGGCCCGCCCGAACCCGGCGAAGTAGCCCGTCCGGACCAGCGTCCGCCGGCCCCGTCGGCGGGTGGCGGCCGACGAGGCCGCTGTGACCGGGACGGCCCGACGGCCGGGGCCCGGCGCAGTCGTCTGCGCCGGGCCCTGACGCCGCACGTCGGAGGAGATATGCGGTCGACGGACGGAAGCCGCTGGAGCACCATGCGGAGCAGCGGTCGACGATGTGGAGCACGATGATCACCCAGGGTGTGACGGTAGAAACGCGATGCGATGCCTGCGGTGGGGTGCTGACTCGCGACGTCGGCCAGTTCATCGATCGCGGACGCCTGTGGTGGGGGACTGAAGGGGCCTGCCGGTCATGCCCTCTCGCATGGTGCGAGGAGGACAGCGGCGGCGAGACTCCGGAAGAGATACGCCAGGCACTCCTGTCCGAACACGGACCTGCCCGGCTCTGGCTGATCGCGCCCGAGACAAGTCCGGTGGCCGTCCTGCGAGCCCTGCGCGAGGTACACGGCGTGACGCTCGCGCAGGCGAAGGCCTTGGCGGATGACTTGAAGACGACTGGGCTGACGGGAACCTTGGTCGAGATGGAACTCGTCGCCGCCAGGCTGCGGCAGCGCTCCGTCATGGCGGCGGTGGAGGCGGAGCCGTGATCGGGACGCGGTCACCTCAGGGCGGTGGGCAACCACGAGGGCTTCCTCGCGGGCCCGCAGCGGTGTGCCACCCCCGCCCTGCCATGGTCCGGGCCTGTCCTCTACGCGACGACGCCCGCGGCCGCCCCCTTGCGGGCGGTCACGGGCGTCGTCGTGTGCGGGCGAACCGCCGGGCAATGCCGACGGATGCCCGGCGCTACCAGCGGTACCAGCGTCCGCCACCGCCGCTGGGACGGGCCACGAAGCCGATCAGCCACAGGACCAGCACGGCGATGGCGACCCACCAGAGAACCTTCAGTGCGAATCCCGCGCCGAAGAGGAGCAGGACCAGAAGCAGGACGAGAAGCAGGGGAACCATGGATATCAACCTCCGAGGGTTCGCGTGCCCCCGCTTTCGCCCCGTACACCCATGCGTGCACGAAGTCGTCGGACGGCTCCCGTCCACGCGGCCACGCGGGCCAGGGAACACCACAGGTGAGAGGGGAACGCGGCGCGGGGGTGGTGGGCGCTGCACGAACGCCACGGAAGCGACTCCTCCGCGGGCCGTCGCTCTCCTCCGCGAACCTCACGACGTGCGTCGCGTACGTGGATGAGTAAGCGGTCGTGTCCCGCCCTGCCGCAGCCCGCGCAGACGGGCACCGATCACTCGACCGGCCGGTACCGTCGCCCGTCGCCCGTCGCCCGTCGCCCGTCGCCCGTCGCCCGTCGCCCGTCGCCCGTCACCCGTCACCGAGTCCCGTCATCGGACGGCGTCGCCCGCTCGCTGTTCTCGTCCACCGCCGTGTCGACGTGCATCGCGGCCTCCTCGGCGGGCGCGGATCCGTCGTCCAGACCCACGTCCCGGGCGACGGCGTGGTCATCGCGACCTGGCGGTGTGTCGACCGGTGCGAGGCGTCCGGCCCGGGTGGCGCCCGCCTGTTCGTCGACGGGTTCCCCGGCGCCTCCCGGGAGGTCCCCGATGCCGTCGTCCTCCGGCGGAGGCTCCCCCGGAGCGTCGGGCATCTCCTGGGCGAGACGCTCGTCGAGTGATTCGCCCTCCTGCTGTTCCCGTTGGGTGGTGCCGTGCCGGGTGACGCCTCGGGGGCGCTCGGGCGGGGAGTAGCCGGGAACCGCCAGGTCGTCGATCGCATCCGTCATGAGCGCGTTGTCGGGGTCGAGATCAGCCGAGTGGCCGGCGGCGTCGGAAGGGGCGGGCTGATACACGTCGTCACCGCGGGCGTCGTTCTGTTCCGGCTGGTCACTGCCGCTGTTCGCGTGGGACTCGTTGCGTGCCATGGCTCGTTCCTTCAGTGGGGTGGGCGGGTGGGCGTCCTGGCCGTGGCCGGGCCGCCCGGTGGCGAGGACGATCGCGTACACGAGGGGAAACAGGGCGCACGCGACGACCAGCGACCAGATGACCACCATGGGCCCTGCCGCTCGGCCGTGCAGCGCGGGCAGCACCTTCTCGCGGCAGGCGGTGAGGACGTTCTCGTGCTCCTGCCTGATCTGCCCGACGTACACCCTGGGCGTTGGCCCACCGAGGGAAGCGGTCGGAGACGGCCAGGCGGGTGAAACCCGCGTCCGCCGCCAGGCGCGCCCGGCGCCTGCCGACCGCCGGCGCCGTGCCCCGGAGGAGACGGGGCTGCCGGGGCTGGTCGACCTGTCGCGCACACCGGCGCCGACCCGGCAGGGGCGGTCCTGTGGAGGGTGCGTACGAACACGTCCGCGACCATCAGCCGGTCCGACGGGATCGCCGTCGACGGGTGACGGCCGGAGTGACGTCGGACCGGACCATCGTGCCGCCGACGTGCTGCCAGGCCCGGACCACGCCCGAAAGGGAGGGCCGTCGTTCGACCGAGTCGTCCGACGCCGCTCCGGGGACCCGCTCGGCGTGTGCACGCGACAGCGGACCGCGAGTGTGTAGCGTCCGAGTGGAGTCGGCCTCCTGCCGCACAGCGACGCTGACGTGGCCTCGGCCGGTCGCGAGATACAGGAGGCTGGTGTGACGGGTGGGCGGATCGTGCTGGCCGAGATCCTGGCGGCGGCGGAGAAGGCCGCACCGGCGGACTCGCTCGATGTCGTGGCGCGCGATCTGCTCGACCGGTTCGGTGCCCGGTACGTGTCGTTCCTGTGTGTCGACCTCGACCTCGACCTCGTCGGCAGGCGCCTGTTGCGCGTCCACGACACCGCGGCCGCACACCAGGAGGAGCGAGCGGCGCAGGTTCAGCTCTCCGGCACCGGGGTGTACGACGAGGTCCTGCGCGGTCAACGACTGGTGCTGGTCCCGGAAGGCGAGCAGGGGCAGCGGGTGCTCGCCCCGGTGACGCACCGCGGCGACATCATCGGAGTCCTGGAGGTGTCCCTCGACAGCGCACCCCTGGACATGCTGGAGCAGGTCGAGGTGGCCGCCCGCGCCCTGGCCTACGTCATCGTCACCGACCGCCGGTTCACCGACCTCTATCACTGGGGAAACCGCACCGCGTCGGTCAGTCTCTCCGCGGAGATCCAGCGCCAGCTCCTGCCGTCGGCCTCCTGCTGCGAAGCCCTCCAGTTCACGCTGGCCGGCGCCCTGGTCCCGGCCTTCGACATCGCCGGCGACACGTACGACTACAGCGTCGACGCCCGCACGCTCCACCTCTCCGTCACCGACGCCATGGGCCACGACGTGAGCGCCTCCCTCATGGCCACCCTGCTCGTCAACGCCTCTCGCGGAGCCCGCCGAGCCGGGGAGGACCTGGCCGAACAGGCCCGCCAGACGCACCAGGCCCTCCTCCACCACGGCCGCCACTCCCTCGCGACCGGCCAGCTGCTGCGCATCGCCCTCGATGGATCCAGCAGCCGGCTCGTCAACGCCGGCCACCCATGGCCACTGCGGCTGCGTGACGGGGTGGTCGAGGAACTGAAGCTGAGGGTCAACCTCCCGTTCGGCATCGCGGAGCAGGGCGCCTACCAGGTGCAGGACGTCGACCTGCGCCCCGGTGACCGCCTGCTGCTCTACACCGATGGGATGCAGGAACGAGACGCACGGACGGTCGACCTCCGCGCCCTGTTGGGCGAGACCGCGTCCGAGCATCCACGCGAGGTCGTACGCACCCTCGTCGGGGCGGTCTCCGACGCCTACGGAGGCGGGCCTCCGAAGGACGACGCGACCGTCCTGTGCCTGGACTGGCGCGGCCCCTGGGGAGGACGGGAGACGGGTCCCGGGGCCGCGCAGCCCTGAGGAGGCGGCCTGCGCCGGATCCGGTACTCCCGACGGAGGCGGGCAGACCGCTCCGCTCTGCGATCGGGGCATGGCGCGGGCCGGTGTCTGGGGCGTTGGGGTGGCCCGGGCTCGGCCGGGCGGCGTGGTTCCCGCATCGTTCGGTGCTGCTTCCTATGGTCGGGGCAGGTGCGGCAGCGGGCCGGCCGCTCAGATCTGATGGGGAGCCATGGCACGTACGACGACAGGGTCCGGAGCGGTGACGTTCGCGCCTTTCAAGAGGCGCGCCTCGCGCCGATGGGCCCGTCGGCTCGCCGCCGCGGCGGGTCTCGTGGCACTGTGCACGCTGCCCACGACGACGGCGGGCGCGACCCCGTCGCCGGAAGACCGACCCTCCGCACACGCACCCCTGTACGTGTCCGACTACGGCAACAACCGGGTCGTCGCCCTGCCCGCGAGGGGCGGCGACCAGACGACCCTGCCCTTCGAGGGCCTCGTACGGCCGACCGGCATGGTCGGGGACGAGACGGGCCGCCTCTACGTGTCGGACACCGGCAACAACCGTGTGGTCGTGATGGCAGCGGACAGGAGCGGCCAGTCCACCGTCCCCACCGACGGCCTGTCGCGCCCCCTGGGGCTCGCCCTGGACCGGGCGGGGAGTCTCTACGTCGCCGACAGCTTCAACGACCGGGTCGTGAAGGTGTCCCTGGCCGACGGCACCCAGACCACCGTACCGACCACGGGGCTGCTGCACCCCTGGGGGCTGGCGCTGGACGCCGCCGGGAACCTGTACGTCTCCGATTTCGTCAACGACCGCGTCGTCAAGGTGGCCGGCGACGGGAGCGGCCAGTCCACGGTCCCCACCGTCGGTCTCTCCCAGCCGACCGGACTGGCACTCAGCGCCGCGGGGGATCTCTACATCGCCGACAGCGGCAACAACCGCGTGGTGAAGGTCGCGGCGGGCGGCGGCCAGACCACCGTCCCCACCAGCGGCCTCAGCGACCCGCTCGGGCTCGCGCTCGACGGCTGCGGCGGCCTCTACATCGCCGACGGTTTCAACAAACGGGTGGTACGCGTGCCGGAGACCGGCGGCGGCCAGACCACCCTCCCGGCCAACGGCCTGAACACGCCGACGGGCCTGGCCTTCCTGCCTACGGACACTCGCCGCTGAGGCGGGCGTGCGTCGGCCTGCGTCGGTCTGCGCGACCCCGAACCTGAGGGCGTGCCCGATTCGGCCGGGTCCGCAGGACCATCGCAGTGGCGGGGTCCGGCTCGTCGTCGGTGACGTGCGATCCGCGAGGCGTCGGGCCGTGACGCGAACGGCGACTAGGTCGTTGGGGCCGGCCGACCGTGGTCAGCGCAAGGACGGGTTCGCGCCGCCCGGGGACGGCGGGCCGCCGCCCGCCGTCGTCGCTGTGCGAAAGCCACAGTTGCCACTGCTGGAGGAAGGGGTGTTGGCCGAGCGGGCGGCTACCCGGTAGCGGTGGCAGTAGGAGTCGTGACACAGGTAGGAGCCGCCCCGCACGACCCGTCGGGTTCCCTTCTCGGGGCCGCGGGGGTCCTGACGTGGAGACCGCGTGTAGGAGTCGGCGGCGAACCAGTCGGCGCACCACTCCCAGACGTTGCCGCTCACCTCGTACAGGCCGAAGTCGTTCGGGGGGTACGAGCGGACCGGAGCGGTGGCCAGCCATCCGTCGGCCCCGGTGTTGGCGTAGGGGAACGGCCCCTGCCAGATGTTGCACTGCCACCGGCCGTCCGGGGTCGGTTCATCGCCCCAGGAGAAGCGCCTGCTCTCGTGTCCGCCGCGGGCGGCGTACTCCCATTCGGCCTCGGTCGGCAGCCGCCGCCCCGCCCACGCGCAGTAGGCCGTCGCGTCGTCCCAGGACACGTGGACCACGGGGTGGTCCGGATCGGCGTCGGACAGCGGGCCGTGCGGGTGGCGCCAGTCGGCGCCCCGGACCCGGAGCCACCACGGCACGGAGGGATCGGCGCCGAGGATGTCGCTCCGCTCGGCTGCGGCGGCGAGGTGGAAGACGGCCGAGTTCCCCTCACGCTCGGCCACGGTGACGTACCCGGTGGCTTCCGTGAACGCCGCGTACATGGCGACGGTCACCGTCGTGACGTCGATCGAGAAGGAGGCGATCCGGACTTCGTGGACCGGGCCTTCCCCGTCGTCGGGGTAGCCCTCCCCGAAGGCGTCACCCATGAGGAAGCGCCCACCTGGCAGCCGCTTCTCGTCGTGGGCGGGTGGCGCCGGAGTCGGGGCCAGGGCCTGAGCCGGCGCCTGGGCCGGAGCCGGAGCCGGAGCCGGAGCCGGAGCCGGAGCCGGAGCCGGGGCGATCGGACCCGCCTGATGTGAACTTTCGGCTTCAGGCATGCAACAACGCATTGACGAGCCCCTGTCTCAAGGATATGAATGGCCGCACATAGGAAACATTGCACATAGGAGCTGGGTCTGTGAAGTTGGAGTACGTCCTCCTCTCCTTGCTGGCGCAACGGCCCCACAGCGGCTACGACCTGCGCAAGTGGCTGGACACCGAAGGGCAGTTCCTGTGGTCGCGGGCGCACCACAGCCAGATCTACCGGGCGCTCCGCGCCATGGAGTCGGCCGGCTGGGTGGCCCACCAGGTCGATCCGCGCGAAGGCCGGCCGGACGCCAAGGTGTACCGGATGACCGAGGCGGGGCGGGAGGCCCTCCTCGCCTGGGTGCGCAGCCCGTACGAGCCGACCAGCCGTTTCCAGGAGGTCGACTTCGTCGCCCGGTTCTCGATCACCGTCCCCCTGGACCGCGAAGCCGCCGTACGGCTCGTGCGCACCGAACTCGACTACCGGCGCGAGCAGATCGCCCGCAACCGTGACCGGGATCGCGTGCTCCATTTCGAGGACCCCATCCCCGAACTCGACCAGGAGCTCACCCGTCAGGTTCACGAGGAACTGCACCGGCTCGGAGCCCGGGCCGTCGACCGGTGGGTGGAGTGGCTTGAGCGCATGGAGCTGCGCCTGACCGAAGGGAAGCCCATCCGATGAGGGCGATCATGGTGATGTTCGACAGCCTCAACCGGCGGATGCTGCCGCCGTACGGTGGCGACTGGACACACGCCCCGAACTTCGCCCGGCTCGCCGAACGGACGGTGACCTTCGACAACGCGTACGCGGGGTCGATGCCGTGCATGCCGGCCCGCCGCGAACTGCACACCGGACGCTACAACTTCCTGCACCGCAGCTGGGGACCGCTGGAACCCTTCGACGACTCGATGCCCGAGCTGCTGAAGCAGAACGGGGTGTACACGCATCTGGTCAGCGACCATCCGCACTACTGGGAGGACGGGGGCGCCACCTACCACGGCCGGTACAACTCCTGGGAGTTCTTCCGAGGCCAGGAGGGCGACCCGTGGAAGGGACAGGTGGCCGACCCGGAGATCCCCGAGGACCTCAAGCGGATGCGCTCGGCCGTGTACCGCCAGGACTGGGTGAACCGGCCCCACATGGCCACCGAGGACCGGCACCCCCAGACGCTCACCTTCGACGCCGGTCTCGAGTTCATCCGCACCAACCACGCCGAGGACCGCTGGTTCGTACAGATCGAGACCTTCGATCCGCATGAACCGTTCTTCAGCCACCAGCGGTACAAGGACCTCTACCCGCACGCCTACGAAGGACCGCACTTCGACTGGCCCGACTACAAGCGGGTGGTCGAGACGGACGACCAGGTCGCGCACGCCGGGTTCGAGTACGCCGCCCTGCTCTCCATGTGCGACCACTCGCTGGGCCGGGTCCTCGACGCCATGGACGCGTACGGCCTCTGGGACGACACCTTGCTGATCGTCAACACCGACCACGGCCTGCTGCTCGGCGAGAAGGGCTGGTGGGGCAAGTCCGTCCAGCCCTGGTACAACGAGCTCGTCCATCTGCCCCTGTTCGCCTGGGATCCACGCTCCGGCGGCGCGGGCCGGCGGTGCGACACCCTCGTACAGACCATCGACCTGGCCCCCACCCTCCTCGAGTACTTCGGCGTCGAGCGCCCGGCCGACATGCAGGGCGCGCCCCTGTCCGTCGCGGCGGACACGGACGTGCGCGAGGCCGGCCTGTTCGGCATCCACGGCGGGCACGTGAACATCACCGACGGCCGGTACGTCTACATGCGCGCGCCCGTCGGCGCCTCCAACGCCCCGCTGGAGGAACACACGCTGATGCCGACGCACATGCGGGGCCGCTTCACGCCCGCGGAGCTGGCGGACGTGGAACTCGCAGAACCCTTCGGCTTCACCAAGGGCGTCCGCACCCTGCGGATGCCGGGCCGCACCTTCGTCAACCCGTACCACCACGGCAGCCTGCTGTTCGACCTGCACGACGACCCCGAGCAGCTCGCTCCCCTCGTCGACGACGAGGTGGAGCTGCGGCTCGCGACACTGCTCGTGGAACTCATGCGGAGCACCGAAGCCCCGGCCAGCCAGTACGAACGGCTCGGGTTGCCCGCCGAGGGCGCGGTGACCGACGCGCACCTGCTCGTACGGGCCCAGCGTGGCCAGGCCGAGAGCGCGGCCGTGCCGCTGCCGCGCATCGAGGACTACCCGCAGGGACGGCTGTCCCTGCGCACACCCGTCGCGACGCTCCTCGGCGACCCGGTGGCAGGGGACATCCTCAAGCGGCACCTGCCCGGGATCGCCGACTCCGAACTCCTGCAGTTCCTGGGGCCGACCCCGCTGATCGACATCGCCGCGATGGCGGGCGGCATGCTGCCCGCCGAGAAGCTCCGGCTGGTCGCCGAAGAACTCGCGAAGCTCTGACGCGCCGACCGGTCGGGATGGCCGGTCGGAATGGCCGGACCGGACCGGTCGGGATGACCGGCTCGGATGACCGGCTCGGATGACCGGTCCGGAACACCGGTCCGGAAGACCGGGATCGCACGTCGGTACACAAGGCCGGTGACGGGGCTGCAACCCCGTCACCGGCTGACACCCCTCTCTCACAACTCCTGCGAAGAACGATGCGAAGAAAAGAGGTGGCGTGATGCCCGAGCTTATCGAGGATCCCTCCAGAACCACGAAGGACCCGACCGGCACCACGGTGAAGGGCCGCTGGCGGCAGCTCTCCCTGCTCGGCGGCGCCTTGCTCGTCGACAACACCGAGGCAAGCCTGATCAGCGGTCTGTTCCCGGTGATCCGGCAGGCGCTCGGCGTCTCGCTCGGCGCGCTGGGCATCCTGACCGCCGCCGGAAAGACAGTCGGCGTACTGGCCGGGCCGCTGTGGGTGTGGGTCGCCCAGCGCTGGTCCCGCAAGGGCGTCCTCGTCCTGGCCACCGGATTCTGGGGAGCCTTCGGCATCGCTGCAGGATTCGCCCAGAACTTCACCCAGCTGCTCGTCCTGTGCACCGTTCTCGCGGCCGGCTACGCGGCCGCCGGACCGATCGCCACCGACGTCGTCGGGGACCTCTTCGACAGCAGGACCCGGGGCCGCGCCTTCGGCATGCTGTACGGCGGCCTCGCGCTGGCCTCCTCGGTCTTCGCCGCCCTGAAGGGGCAGCTCGCGGGGGTCGAGGACGGTTGGCGATGGGGCCTGTGGACGATCGGGGCGATCAACGTCCTGTTCGGCATCGCCCTGTGGATCTGGCTGCGCGACCCGGGGCGCGGAGCGTCCGAGCACCAGCTCGCCGACCTCGAACGCACGGTGCGCGAGACACAGACCAGGGTGACCCGCCGGCAGGTCGCGGCCCTGTTCCGCATTCCCAGCTTCGTGATCCTCCTCGGCTCCCGGCTGCTGTCGGGACATCTCCTGGTCGGCACGTTCGGCGTGATCTTCCTCGTCGACGCGTACGGCTTCTCCGTACAGGTGGCGTCCCTCGTCCTCCTCCCGATGGGGATCGGATACTTCGCCGGCACGCTGCTGGGCGGCTTCCTCGCCGACTGGTCCTCCCGGCGCAGCCCGCGTCACGGCCTGGTCGCCGTCCTCCAGGCCGCCCAGTTCACCTTCGGGCTCGTCGCGTACTTCGGCACCCAGGTCGACTACGGGGGCATCGGGCTGTTCGCCCTCTTCTTCGCTCTCATGGGCCTGACCCAGGGCGTCAACCCCGGTGTCAACCGGCCCATGGTCATGGCCATCACGCCGCCCGAACTCCGCGGCGCCGCTTTCGCGATCTACATCACCGTCTTCGAAGCCATCGCCTGGGCCGCGTTCAGCCTCGGCGCAGGCTTCCTGGGCGACGCGGTGGGCCTGCGGGTGGTCTTCCTCTGGGTCCTCGTCATCCTGATGGCGGTCAACGGAGCCTTTCTCACCCTCCTGTACCGGACGTACGCCAGGGACGTCACCCGCGTCCAGCGCGAACTCGACCGGCGACGGGCCGAAGCCCTCGCGGGGGGAGGGGCGGAGCGAGGAGCCTGAGAGTGCGAGGCGCCTGAAACCGACGTGTCAGGCGAGTGTTCCTGCAGGGGCGGGGAGGTAGGGGGTGATGTTGCGCCAGGCGCGGTCGACGTACTCCTCCTTCTCGCCGACGGGGGCGACGTAGTGCAGCGCGCTCTCGGCGGCATCGTGGCCCTGGAGGCGGGTGATGATCCAGGCGGCGAGGTACTGCGAGGCCAGGCAGCCGCCGGCGGTGGCGATGTTGTCCTTGGCGTAGAAGGGCTGGTTGAGCACCTCGACGCCGGCGGCGACGACCCAGGGCTTGGTGGTGAGGTCGGTGCAGGCGGGGACGTTGTCGAGCAGACCGAGCCTGGCCAGCACGAGCGCGCCGGAACACTGCGCCGCGATGAGTTGGCGCGAGGGGTCCAGGCCGCGCAGGACCTTCATGATTGCCGGGTCTTCGACCACCTCGCGGGTGGCGATGCCGCTGCCGACGATGACGGCGTCCGTGGCGCACGCCTCCTCGAGGGTGGACATCTGCTCGATGACGACCCCGTTCATCGAGGTCACCCTGGGGCTGGGGGTGGCGATGGTGACGCGCCAGCCGTCGGTCTTGACGCGGTTGAGGACACCGAGCGCGATCAGGGAGTCGAGCTCGTTGTAGCCCTCGAAGGTGAGGATGGCGATGTGCACGGCGGGCGTCCTTCCGGGTGGGTGGCTCTGACCGTAGGGACTCGCGAACAGGACAGTCAAAGAATTGTCATGGATACAATTCGGCGCATGGCAGCCCCGCGCTACAAGCACCTGGTCGACGGCCTCGCATCCGACATCCGGTCGGGGCGGCTGGCCGCCGGTGCGCGACTGCCGACCCACCGTGCTCTCGCCGCCCGCGAGGGCATCGCCGTGGTGACAGCGACGCGGGTGTACGCGGAGCTGGAGGCGATGGGTCTGGTGAGCCGCGAACAGGGCCGCGGCACCTTCGTACGCGACATCACGGTTCCCGCCGGTCATGGCATCGACCAGCAGGTCGTCGCCACGGACGCGGTCGACCTCAGCTTCAACTATCCCTCCCTGCCTGGCCAGGCCGACCTCCTGCGGCAGGCCCTGCGGGAGGTGGCCGCCTCCGGCGATCTCGACTCGCTGCTCCGCTACCAGCCCCATCGAGGGCGTCCCCAGGACAGGGCCTCGATCGCGCGGCACCTGGCGCGCCGAGGCATCACCACGGACGCGGACCGGATCGTCATCGCGGGCGGTGCTCAGCACGGCCTGGCCATCACCGTCATGGCCACGCTCAACGCCGGCGACGTCGTCGCGGTCGACGCACTGACCTATCCGGGGTTCAAAGTGCTCGCGCATGCCTTTCAACTCGACCTGGAGCCCGTTCCCGTCACCGCCGGCGGTCCGGATCTCGATGCCCTGGAGAAGCTGTGCGCGACCCGCCCCGTGCGCGCGATCTACACGATGCCCACCCTGCACAACCCTCTGGGCTGGGTCCTGCCGGAGGCCGACCGCGCCCGCCTGATCAAGATCGCCCGGCAGTACGGCCCCCTCGTCATCGAAGACGCCTCGTACGCCTACCTGGCTGAGGAGCCGCCACCGCCGCTGGCCGCGACCGCGCCGGACATCACCGTCTACGTCTCGGGACTCTCCAAGAGCGTCGCCACCGGCCTGCGCGTCGGCTTCGTCGTCGCCCCGCCGCCCCTGCTGCCGGCGCTCGAACGCGCGATCCGGGCCACCACCTGGAACACCCCGGCCCTCACCACCTCCATCGCCTGCCGCTGGCTCGACGACGGAACGGTCGACCACCTGGAGGCGCAGAAGCGAGGCGACGCCCAGGCGCGCCAGGCTCTCGCCGGACGAGAGCTGGCAGGCCTACCCCTCGTCAGCCACCCCTCGTCCTACTTCACCTGGCTGCCGCTGCCCGACGACGCACGGGCCGACCGTCTGACGGCCACCCTCGCCCGTCAGCACATCTCGGTGTCCACGGCGGAGCCGTACGCCACCTCGCCCCACCCACCACAGGCACTTCGCCTCGCGCTGGGCTCCACCGACCTGGACCGCCTCCGGACGACGCTGCGCACCGTGCGACAGGTCGTCCTCGAAGACGCCTGCACCTGATTCACGCGTGATCTGTGGAGGCCGCCCTCTCCCCGGACCCGCGATCGCGATCGCGGACACCAGCCGTCAGCCGTCAGCCGCCAGCCGGCGGGCTGCGTCAGTGGCTGTCGAACAGGGCGACGGTGTCGGCGTCGGTGAAGCGAGGGGACTCGGCTTCCGCGAGCATCAAGGCGGCGATGCCCGCGCGGGGCGTCATGGGAGGCATCATGCGCGGCGCGTAGTCGGCGGCTCTGACGAGCCGTCCGTTGCCCTGGTAGGGCTTGTTGTTCAGCGGTCCCGCGTGGACGGTGGTGCCGCCGGCGTCGCGCACGGCGCGGCCGGCGGCATCCTTGGCGTCCCACTCGTGACGCAGGACGCGCTTGAGCAGCGCGCCGTTGAAGGCACCGAGTGCTCCCCGTGTGGCTCCCATGCCGAGGGAGGAGAGCCAGATGACACGCGGTGCGGCGTCGGCGATCTGGCGGGCGCCTTCGGTGAGCACGGTCGGGTCCTGCTTCTTGGTGATGCCCAGGCCGCTGATGACGACGTCGGCCTCCGCGACGGCGTTCGCGACACTTCCCGGGAGGGTGACGTCAGCCTGCACGACACGCAGGTTCCCCGAGGCCGGGATCTCGACCCGTTCCGGTCGACGGGCGAGGGCGATGACATCGTGGCCACGCTCCAGGGCGCGTGCAACCACCAGGCGGCCGGTCTGGCCGGTGGAACCGAGTACGGCGATCTTCACAACAGACTCCACGAGTTCGGCAGGGATGAAGCGGGGCCGTGGCCGGAAGGCCCGGACCGAGGGGAGGCCGGGTCAGCTCAGGCCGGTCAGCACGTCGACGGTCTGCGTGTGGATGCCGGGGGCCGAGGCGAGGAAGTCCTCGCTGGCCAGGGTCCACGGCTCACCGCGGGTGTCCGTGACCTGGCCGCCGGCTTCGGCGACCAGCAGGGCGCCGGGCAGGAGCCCGGAGCGCACGTCGGAGAACTGCCAGAAGGCGTCCATCCGGCCGGCGGCGACGTGGATGAGCTGCATGGTCGCAGGCACCGAAACGCGGACGACCAGGGAGGCGAACAGCATCGCGGTCACCGAGGCGCCCATCCGCCGCAGCGCCCCCGCCGTCTCACCGGGCTTGGCCTGACCCGTGCCCACCAGGGCCGCCTTGAGGTCGGTCTTGGGGGAGATCCGCAACCGCTCTCCGTTGAGGAACGCACCCTGCCCCCGTACGGCGGTGTAGAGGTCACCGGTCAGCGGGACGTGGACCACCGCCAGCACGGGGATGTTGTCGCGTACCAGAGCGGCGGTCACCGACCACTCGCCCATGCCGTGGATGTGGTTGATGTTGCCCTCGGCGGTGTCCACGACCCACCACTCGCCCTCCGGCAGGACACCGCCGGCCAGTTCGTCCTCCGCCCACTGCGAACCCGGGCGCGCCGCGAGCAGCGGCTCCTTGACGACGGCGAGGATCGCCTCGTCGTTGGCGTGGATGTCACGGACGATCTCTTCGAGATCACCGGGGCGCGCCTCGGTGTCGAAGCGCTTGAGCAGGTGCCGGCTGCCGCGCTTCACCGCGGCGACAGCACTCTGCAGGACGGTCTCGAGGTCGGTGGCGGGGAGGCCGTGCGCGGTGAGGGACACACTCATCGAAAGCTCCTCAGCGAGGTGGAATGTCGCGACCTTGTGGTTGCTCGCTTTCGAAGTTACGAGCTGGCATCATTAACTTCAAATGCAAGCTAGCTAAGGCTGGATTAACCCAGATGCAACTGGATTTGAATCTGCTGATCGCCCTCGACGCACTGCTGGAGGAGGGCAGTGTCACGGCCGCCGCAAGCCGCCTGCACGTATCGGTCCCCGCCATGAGCCGCACGCTGGGCCGCATCCGAAGGGCCACCGGCGATCAGATCCTGGTGCGCACCGGCCGCACCATGACGCCCACGCCCCGAGCGCTGGCCCTGCGGGCATCGGTGCACGACCTCGTGCAGCAGGCCCACCGACTGCTCTCCCCGCACACCGAGGTCGATCCGGCCTCGCTGACGCGCACCTTCATCCTGAAGTGGCACGACGCATTGGCCGCCGCAGCCGGCCCCGCACTGCAGCGGTCGACGCGGGCGGAGGCCCCCGGCACCCGTCTGCGCTTCCTCGCCGAGGCCAGCAGCGACATCCAGGATCCGCGGCGCGGGGACATCGATCTGGAAGCCGGATCCAGCAAGCCCTCCACTCCCGAGATCCGGCACGAGATCGTCGGCCACGACCGGCTGATCCTCGCCCTGCGGCCTGAACACCCGCTGGCACAGGGCGAGATGACGCTGGCCGACTACGCGGCGGCCGAACACGTCACGGTCTCGCGGCGCGGGCGGCTGTGGGACCCCATCGACGACGAACTGAAGGCTCGCGGCCTGCGCCGTCAGGTCGTCGCCGCCGCCCCCACCCATGCCACCGCCCTGCGGTTCATCAGCCACGACGACCTGCTCGTGGCCGTCCCCGAATCCGTCAGCCGCCCTGACCTGGACGCTCTCGGCCTGCACACCCGGCCCCTGCCACTGGACATGCCCGGCATCCCGATCTGTCTCGCCTGGCATCAGCGCTACGACAACGACCCCGCACACGCCTGGCTCCGCGAGCATGCTCGTACGGCGCTACGCCGCGCATGCGGCGCGTCAGCCTCCGTGCCAGGTGCCGAGAATCTCCCGCCGCATGCCGAACCGGCACCGGCCGCGTCCTGAGCGCCCTCTTCTATGCGGATTCCGTATGGGAGTCGGTAGGGTTGCGGCTGTGATGGGTACGGAGGAGGTTCTGAGGCTCACGGTCGCGGCGTTGATGGCGCTGGCGGGGGAGCGGCAGAACGATCTGGCTGTGGCGTTGGGGCAGTCGCAGGCGCAGGTGTCCCGGAAGCAGGGCGGCCGGGCGCACTGGTCGTTGGAGGATGTCGACCTCCTTGCCGCGCACTACGGCATGCATGTGCTCGATCTGTTGGCAGGGCCCACGCATGCGGCCGGTGTGTTGCACGGCTCCCTCGACAGTCTCCGGCCGACCGGAACGCCGAAGCACCGGCAGGGAGCGCAGCCGTCTCCGCTCCCTGCGGGTGCTTCGGCGGCCGCTGCCGTCGAGGACGGGGCTGCCGACGTGCAGGCCGTCCTGGTGCCCGCTGTCGCGGCGCAGCCCTGTGTACTGTGCGGGCAGCCGACCCCGGACGAACTCGAGGGCTTCCCGCAGCACTTGAGCGCCGAGGAGTGCGCGGCGGCCGTGGCTGCCGCCGGCGCCCCCAGGCCCGTCGCTGCCCCGGTGCAGGACTCTCCCGAGTCCGCACCTGCTTCCGAGCCCCTGCCTGCGCACGCCTCGGATTCCGGGGGCGCGCTCCTTCCTGAGCCCGAGGGCGATCTCCCGGCGCCGGCCGACTCCGCGCCGACAGCGCCGGCCGCCGCCGGGCTGAGGCGCGGCGCGCCCGCGTATGCTGCCGCGTCGCTGGTCGAGGAGATCTCCGATCGCGTCCACGAGGTGCTTGCGGCGGCAGACTCCGGCGACATGGAGGCCGCCCAGGTCGAGCTGATCAAGATGGCCATTCCGGACGTGATGAGGCTTCTGAAATCGTCGCGGGTGGGCGGCCGGTACGAGCATTCGGAATTCCCCCCGACGCAGGACGTTCTGCGGAAGCGGTCCCAGAAGGGGGCGGACGAGATCTGGGAGGGCCGCCCGAAGTGGCGGAATGCCGGGCTCCTCGCGGCGGCGAAACGAGGCGAGAGCATCGAGGTGACCGCCCTCGACATGAATGCCGCCTATCTGTCCGCGCTGAAGTGCTGGCTGCCGATCGGGCAACTGAAGGAGGACACCAGCGGCGTCCATGACCGCAAGAAGGCCGGTGTCCACCTCATCACTCCTGCCGACTGGGACCACACCGACCTCCCCAACCCCTTGGGCAATCGAGTGGAGCCGGGGGAGTTGTGGGTCAGTGAGTCGACACTGCGTCTGCTGCTCGACTGCGCCCGCCAAGGCCTCAGCGACGCCCCGGTGATCCACCGCTCCCTGGTGTCCGGGGCGACGGAAGCCCTGCTGGAAAAGCTCCGTCGCGCGCTCGCCGAATCCCGCAGAACCGCTCTCGCGGAGGGCGATGAATTGACAGTGGCGTATGTGAAGGCCATGTACTCTAAATTCGTGTCGACCATCGGTGAATCGTCCGCGAACCGTGAACTGCGTCGCCCGGACTGGATGCACATCATCAGGGCCAAGGCATTCGCCAACCTGTGGATGAAAGCCCACAAGGCGCACAAGGCCGGTCTTCAGGTCGTTGAGATCTCCGGCACCGACGAACTTCACGTCGTCGGCGACTGGCGCCCCGTCTTTCCCGAGGGCCGCGATCTGAACCAGGTCAAGGAGAAGGCGACCTACATCCTCGGAGGTAAGCGCTGATGGCCGGCTCGCCGGACCTGTGGTCCCGCTGGGGAGAATTCGGCAAGTTCAACTCCCGGGGAATGAAGGGCGGTGAAGCACTGATCCTCGAGCTGAACCGGATCGTCTATTCTTCCGGCATCTCCTCCCCTCTCAGCTCCAAGCGAGGCCTCAACGCCCGCCTGCGCTACCTCGACAGCCCCGCGGGCCGCGCCGCGCTGAAGGACCAAGGCGTCACCGCCCGTACCCTGCGCTCCTGGATGCGGGGCAAGTCCGTTCCCACCGCGGCGAACCGGGAGCGCATCGACAGCGCGTACTGGCACCGCCGGCGCGAGAACCTGATCCGCTCCGGCTGGCTCACACGCCACCTCGACAACAAGGGCCGCGGTCGCCGCATGGAGATCTACCCCGTCGACCAGAGTCATGTACCCGCCGAACGATCCCGCCCCACCCTCCAGCAGCGGTCCATCACCGTCCGCTACATCTGGGGCGACCTCGTCGACGCCTGGGCCGCCCAAGACGCCGGCACCGTCGACGAGATCTGGGACGACGTCATCAGCGACCTCGACTCCGACTACAACGCCTACGCCCATGTCTCCTCGGTCGGCATCGGCGCCTGACTCCTTGCCGTTTGGCCCATGTCCTGGGGCTGGGAAGGGCGGCAGGGCCCTGGGGGCGACGCGTTCGCCGCGTCGATCGCCGTCACCCCTGCCGGTCGGCTGCTGTGCATGACCTCGGAGTACGGGCTCGGCCACGGGGCCGGAGCCGTTCCCGCCCCGTATCGCGCCCGCGCCTTCCCTCTCAACCGCTACGGCCTGTACGCGTGGAGCGCCGACGCGGTGCCGCGCGCCCGGCTGTCCACTGCCGAGAAGCCGTTCAAGGCCCTTGTCCACTCCCAGGGCCGTCCGGTCGACGATGGGTGGAGAAGGGCGGCCCGCCCGCCTGCGCCAGGAGGAGCGGGTCGCCTGGATGTACTGACGGGGGGTCTCAGTTGCGGGCGTTGAGCCCTGCGACGATGGAGGCCGGCGTGTGGCCGCTGCTGTCGGATGTCCGGTGGAAGTCGACCGAGACGAAGTTCGGGTCGCGGCCGCCGGCCGCCGGTCGGCACTGCTGGTCGATGCGGTCCCGCAGTTTGGCCCCGTTGTCGAGAGCGGCGTTGATGAGCGTCGGCACGTTCCGGTGGTGGCTCATGGTGAAGAGCCGCCGGAAGCCCGGCTCCTGGCGGTCCAGCGGCACGTCGGACCACCGGCTGACGCAGGAGAGGTCGTTGCCGAGGTCGCCGAGGCTCCAGAAGTTGCTGACGGTCCAGGCCTTGTCGTACATGACGCCCAGGTGCTCACGGTCGGGCTCGTCGCTGAAGATCAGCAGGCGCTTCCCGGAGCCGACGAGGTCGGTCATCCTCGGCCACCCCTGCTGGCGCACGTTCCACGCCTCGGGCCGGAAGAGCAGCTGGTCGAGGCCGCGTACCCGGCTGAGCGAGTTCCCCAACTGCTGGGCGCTGACGTAGTCCTCCAGGAAGAGGGTCACCACCTCCTGGGGGTTCGCTGCGAGGAAGTCCACCACGGTCTGCATGCTGCTCTGGAAGGACTGCCGGGGCAGCGCGTACGTGACCCCGGCGAAGGTCTTGCACTCGCCATGACAGAGGTAGACGTCGCTCGGGTAGCAGTCGCTGCCGAAGCTGATGACGCAGAGCCACGTGCTGCGCTCGTACCAGTGGGTGTCCAGGCTCAGGCCGCGGACGCCGTTGTCGAGCTGGTGGCGGATGGACTCGGACTGGGCCACCGAACTCCAGCGGGAGTCCTCGTAGTTGGTGAAGGCGTTGTGGGTGCCGAGGAAGGTGACCTGGTCGAGCCGCCGGTCGCCCCAGCGCGCCTGGGCCTGGGCCACGGCGGAGCCGTTCGCCGTCGCGGCTGCCGCGACAGCGGCGACGGATCGGGCGGGCGGGGGCGGGGCGGCACTGGCCAGTGCCGGTGTCCCGAGAAGACTCAGCAGAAGGAGGAGGACGAAGAGGAACCGGGTGCGTCGCCACGGGGACCTGGTCTCGACCGAGTGTGGTCCGAACCGCGGGGCCGCGCCGAGATGGATCCCCCGAGATGTCATGTTCATGGTCGGCATGCAGGGGAGCGTAGCGCGCCGGTGGTCGATTCAGCCTTGACTGGGTGGATATGTTTGATATGGCGCGGTCTTTCGTCCCACCGCCATCGACGAGGAGCGGAGCAGTGCGTCCCGCCGACCCCCGGGGAGTCGCCTTCCGCGCTCCGTCGGCTCGACGCTACTGAACTACCAGTCAGTCATATCCATGGTGTACCCCCTCGTATCGACAGGCGCAAGACTCCGGACACACCCTGCGCCGGGCAGGGTGTCAGGGGCGGGCGCTAGGGTGCGTGGCCGTGGACGCTACTGATCTTGACCCTCGGTCCTGGGCGCGGTCCGGCCGCATTCCGCCGGAGCTGGTCTCGCGGCTGATCGAACGCGGCCACAGCGAGGTGGTCGAGGTGCAGGCCGCACGGGGGGAACGGTTCTGCGCGCTGGCGTGGGCGCGGTTCCTGGGTGGGCAGGGCCGGCAGGCCGACGCGTTGGAGGTGCTCGCCCCGTACCTGGCGACCGGCTGGTGGACTGCCGTGGTGGCCGCGGCCGAGCTGCTGGAGGGCTGGGGCCGCGTGGACGAGGCGATCGAGATCACCCGGGTCCGCATGGAGGCCGGTCACCCGATGGCGCTGGAGTCCTACACGCGCCTGCTCGCCCGGCAGGGCCGCGCCGGAGAGGCGTTCACCCTGTTGCGCCCGCATTTCGGCGAGTCGTCCCTCGCCGAGGCGCTCGTCGACGTGGCAGCCGCCGCCGGCCGTGACGAGGAGGTCGCCGAGCTGCTCACCGCCCGGACCGGGCACCAGTGTTCCGACTTCCCGTGGTGCTGCCGGGGCCTGGACCGTGACACGGCGATCGGGCTGCTCGCCACGATCCGCGAGCGTCAGGGCCGTACCGACGAGGCGATCGCCCTGCTGCGCGCCGACGGGACCACGCTGCTCAACCGCGAGCGACTGGCCGCGCTGCTGGCACGGCACGGCCGGCTCGACGAGCTTCGGGCAGCTGCGGCGACCGGTGACCCGAGGTACGCCGTGCAGCGGCTCGCGATGTGGTGGGAGGAGCGCGGCGACGTGGAGGAGGCGATCGCCGCGTACGGGCAGGCGGACGGACCGGCGGCCGACGACCCCGACGCGGCTTTCGAGTTCGCGCGGCTCCTGGTCCGGCACGGCCGGGGGAACGAGGCGATCGACGTGATGCGTCTGCAGGCCGAAGTCCGCAACGGGGACGACTGGATCCTCCACACCCTGTCCGACCTGTGCCTTGCTCAGGGCAGCCCCGAGAGCGGCCTGGCACACCTCGACGCCCTGGCCGCCGCACGTGGGGGCGAGGAGGAGTGGGACCTGTACCGGATACGGCTACCGCTGATCGCCGCCCGCGACGGCGTCGACGAAGCGATCTCCCGGGCCCGCTCCCACCCTGAGGGCGCCACCTCGTACTCCGCGCCGGACATCGCCGAGCTGCTCGCCGGTGCCGGCCGGACCGAGGAGGCCGTCGCCGTCCTCGAACGGCACGCCTCCGCGAACAGCCACGACCTGGCCACCCACCTCATCGACCTCGGCCGCGTCGAAGACGCCCTCGCCGTCCTCCAACGGCGCACCAGGTAGCGGAAGTCACGGCAGGCCTGAACAAGCCGTATCCGTATCCGTATCCGTATCCGTATCCGTATCCGCCGGCGCGTCGATGCCGCACGACGCCTGGGTCCGCTGATCCGGATCCGTCCTGTGGAGGAAGGGCTGCCGTGAGGGGGAGGAGCCCTGCCCACGTGCTCACGCCAGGGCTTGCCCCTGACCCACGGGTCAGGGCTTAGCGTCCGGCCATGAACACCACTCATCGCCTTGTACGCCTGCTCCGTCACCCCGACGGATTGCCGACCGGGGACGACTTCACCCTGGTACAGGCCCCCGTTCCCAAGCTCCAGGACGGCCAGGTACTCGTCCGCAACACCCACTTCCTTGTCTTTCCGGGCTTGCGCACCCTCATCGGAAGCGAGACCCGTGATGTGCCGCTGCCGCCGCTGCGTCCCGGCGACACCCTGTTCGGGCCCGCGATCGGCGAGGTGGTCGACGGTCCGCTGAAGAAGGGCGGGCTGGTTCTTCACCTTCAGGGCTGGCGTGAGTACGCGACGCCCGACGCCGACGAGTGCAGGCCGTTGGAGGGCGTCCTGCCCGACCCGGTGGCCCACCTCGCCCAGGGCTCCGCGGCCTACGGTGCGCTGACCCGACTCGCCGAAGTACGAGAAGGGGACACCGTGTTCGTGACCGGCGCCGCCGGCGCCGTGGGCACCCTGGCGGGCCAGATCGCCCGGTTGTTGGGTGCCGCCCGAGTGATCGGCAGCACCGGCTCACCGGACAAGGCGAGGCGACTTGAGCGGGAACTCGGATACGACGCCGTCGTGCTGCGCGAAGCGGCCCCGATCGGCACACAGCTCACCGAGGCGGCGCCGGACGGCATCGACGTCGTCCTGGACACCGTGGGCGGCGAACAGTTGACGGCCGCAGTCCACGCGGCGAACCGAGGCGCCCGGTTCGCCCTCGTGGGCGCACTGGCGGGGCAGCTGTCCCCGGACCGAGCGGGCGGGAGCGCACCGGCTGTGCTCGACACGTACCGCTTGCTGACCAGGGGCATCACGATCGCCGGCTACAGCGGTGTGGACCATCCGGATGTCGAGGCCGAGTGGGAGGCCCGCTTCGGGGACTGGCTGCGGGCGGGCGACATCCGATTCCCGTACACCGCGGTCAGCGGAATGGAGCACGCTCCGGAGGCGTTGCCCCGACTGATCGCCGGCCGCTCCTTCGGCGCGGCAATCGTGGAGTTGTAGGACACGGGGAGCGGGCATGCGGATCGGCGAAGCGGCGGCGGCAGCCGGCACCACCCCACGCGCTCTGCGCCTGTACGAGGCCCGCGGCCTGCTCCGGCCCCCGCCGCGTACCCCGTCCGGTCAACGCGAGTACGACTCCGCCGATGTGGCACGCGTGCGCGTCATCCGCGACCTGCTGGCCCTGGGCCTCACCCTGGAGGACCTGCGCCGTCGCGCCCACCGACTGGACCTCCTCGTTCAGAACCCCGCAAGCGCCTGTGACGGCCGACCCGGCGAGTTCCACGGTGTCGTGGCCGATCGCCTGGCAACCCTGGACGCCGAGATCGCACGCCTCACCCACCTGCGGCAGAGCCTCGCCGCCGCCGCAGGTGGGGTGGAGGGCGTGAAGAAGTAGCGGCCGTGGTGACCGAGAACGGGGCAGGCGGGTGCCCCCGTCTGCGGCGCCCGGAAACGACGTGGCCGACCCGCCCGCACCTGCCTACTCTGGTGCTCCTGGGAGCCGGAGGAGGCACGGAATGGGGAAGCGCAGGACACCCCAGGAGAAGAAGCGGCTGAGCTACGTCAAAGACCATCGGAACAACTACGGCGAGAACGACAAGAGCTCACGCAAGAGCATCCGGCGGAACAAACGGTTCCCCAACAGTGCCAACCGCCGTCACGCACAGACCGCGCTGACGACACTCCTGGGCTCACCCGACGATGTCCGCGCCGACACCGTCGAGGAGCGCGTGAACGGCCGGCGCCCGAAGCGCTGGCAGAAGTTCCCCGACGCGCCGCTGGGTGCCGTCGTCGACGGCACCCTCCGGCACCGCGCGAAACCGGGCACCGCCGGGGCCGACAGTGCCGCTGCCCGCCTGCGCAGCCTGCGGATTCGATTCGACTGGACGGCTCCCTCCGACAACCCGCTTCTGCCGCCCTTCGCGGTGCGCAGAGTCCGCTCATCGCGGGGCATCGACGACGCAACGGGCTGCGGGTGACGCCGGTGTCGGAGGGCCACGGCCCATCACAGCCGACCATGTGCCTTGAACGTCGTTTCACTCCGTGAGTCGTCCAGCCCGACCGCTCGGGGTGGACGATCGGTCGAACGTGACCGGAATCCTCGGCAGTGACTGTCGGTCAGGACCGCGGGGCGCGCGGCTCCAGCCGGAAGTCGAAGCCGAGCGTGCCCGGGTCGAGTGCGGTCGCGCCGCCGTCGACGGTGAGCACCGCACCGTTCACGAACGAGGCGGCGGGCGACAGCAGCCAGGCGATGGCCTCCGCGACCTCTCGCGGCTCGCCGGGCCGCCCGGCGGGCAGGACCCGGGTCACCTCTTCGTACGCCGCTTCCAGACCGTTCCCGCTCGGACCGTTGCCGCCCAGACCGTCCCCGCCCAGGCCTGCCTCGTCGGCGAACCGGGCCATCCGGCGGTCGGCCATGTCGGTGCGCACCCAGCTCGGGCACACGGTGTTGGCGCGCAGTCCCGCGCCCCCGTAGTCGACCGCGAGCGAGCGGCACAGCTGGAGCAGCGCCGCCTTGGAGGTGGCGTAGGCGGCGTTCCCGACGCCGTTGCGCAGGGCGGACACCGAGGCCACCGCGACCACCGCGCCGCGGGCGTCGAGCAGGTGCGGGAGCGCGGCGCGCAGCAGCAGGAAGGGACCGGTGAGGTTGGTCCGCATCACCTCGTCCCAGTCCTCCAGGGCCACCTCTCCCACCCCGCCGCCCCGCCCGATGCCGGCGTTGAGCACCAGGCCGTCGAGTCGCCCGTACGTGCCGACCACCGTCTCGACGAGCGAGGCCACTGCGGCGGGGTCACCGATGTCCGACGGTACGGGCAGGGCGCCGGTCTCCTCGGCGACCAGCCGCAGCGGCTCGGGGCGGCGCCCGGACACCGCCACCTTGTGCCCCGCCCCGGCCAGGAGCTGCGCGGTCGCCGCACCGATCCCCGTTCCGCCCCCGGTCACCAGGTACACGCGCTCGTCCGCCATGTCCGCCGCCTCTCCCGTTGTCTCGTCCGCCGTCCCGCCTCCCGATGATCTTAGGCACGCGACGCTCCAGGGCCGGGCCGGCCGGTGCCCCGCACCGAGGATTCGGCATCACCGCCGCCCCGGTGGTGACGCCGCGTCAGCCCAGCGCGCGGTCGAGGTTGAAGGCCGCGCTGATGAGCGACAGGTGGGTGAAGGCCTGGGGGAAGTTGCCCAGCTGTTCCCCGGTCGGGCCGATCTCCTCTGCGAACAGACCGAGGTGGTTGGCGTAGGTGAGCATCTTCTCGAAGGCGAGTCTGGCCTCCTCCAGCCGGCCCGCGCGGGCCAGCGCCTCCACGTACCAGAAGGAACAGATCGAGAAGGTGCCCTCCGGGCCGTGCAGGCCGTCCGGGCTGGCGGTCGGGTCGTAGCGGTAGACCAGTGAGTCGGAGACCAGGTCGCGAGTACACGAAGTTCCGCCTGCCCGCCCTGGTCTCCCACACCCCCTCGTCGGGCTGGTCCCAGTGCTCGCACAGCCAGTCCACCACGGCGCCGACCTCGTCCCAGCGGTCACTGCTGATCGGCTGCCCCCACTTGTCGTAGAGGTAGATCGAGTCGATCAGCGCACCGTAGATGTCGAGTTGGAGCTGGCCGGTGGCGGCGTTGCCCACCCGGACCGGTGCGGAGCCGAGGTATCCCTCCAGGTGCGCAAGCTCCCGTTCGGGCAGGTCGGTGCGACCGTCGATGCCGTACATGATCTGCAAAGGACCCCCGTCCCCCGTGCCCCGCAGGATGCCCCGCTCGGAGATGAACCCCATGAACGCCTCGGCCTCCGAGGTGAACCCCAGGCGCAGCATCGCGTAGACGCAGAAGGCGGCGTCGCGGACCCAGACATAGCGGTAGTCCCAGTTGCGCTCGCCGCCGATCTGCTCGGGCAGGCTGGTGGTCGGCGCGGCGACGATCGCCCCGGTCGGCGCGTAGGTGAGCAGCTTCAGGACCAGCGCGGAGCGGTTCACCATCTCCCGCCACCGCCCGTGGTAGCGCGAGCCCGCCAGCCAGTGGCGCCAGAACCGGACGGTCGCCTCGGCCTGCTCCTGTGCTTCGGCACGCGGGCACGACCGGGGCAGGACGTCGTCGACGATCTGGTCGAGGGCGAACACGTTGGACTCGCCCTCGAGGAGCTTGAAGTGGGACCACACGTCCAGGCCGTCGCTCTCCAGGGGCGCGGTGGAGGTCAGCGCGAGCGTCAGGGACGGGGAGCGGAACACCGCCGTGCGGCCCTCCAGGTCCGTGGTGTGCGCTTCGGCGCCGTAGCCGAAGCGGGGGGCGATCCGCGCGCTGAAGGGGAGGGTTCCGCGGACGCAGACCACCCGCCGGATCAGCCGGTGCCGGGCGGCCTCGCGCGACCCGTCGACCACGGGCATGAAGTCCTGGATCTCCGCCACCCCGTCCGCGGCGAAGAACCGCGTGATCAGCACGTTCGTGTCGGGGAAGTAGAACTGCCTGGTGCGGGTCGGGACCTCGGCGGCCAACTCGAACGACCCGCCCCGGTCGGCGTCGAGGATGGAGCCGAACACGCTGGGCGCGTCGAAGCGCGGGCAGCAGTACCAGTCGATGGTGCCGTTCGCGCCGACCAGGGCGGCCGTACGGAGATCGCCGATCAGGCCGTGCTCGGAGATCGGGAGGTAACGGCCGCCGTCCACCTGGGCGAAACCAGTCGCGTCGAATGCCATTCCGGCCTCCCTGCCGCTGTGGCCCGGGCCTGGAGACGATTCCTTGTCCTTGCCTTCATGCTAGACCCGCTCGTCGACCCTGCCCTGTGCGATGCGGGGCGCGCGGATCGGTGCTACTGGCGGGTACCCGCTCATGGAGTCCGCCATGAGCACCACACCCGAGACCGTGCCGGTCCTGTTCGGCGGCCTTTGGATGCGGCCTGGGACCCGGCCTCGGACCCGGTCTGGGGCTCGGTCTAAGTCCCGGTCTCGGCCTCGGACCCGGAACCCGGCCTCGGCCCCTGTCTCGGAACGCGGTCTCGGCCCCGGACCGGCCGGGACGGCCGCGTCACGAGCCGTGACGCGGGCCCTCCTGAGGCCGTCAGAGCCGGACGGTCCAGCTGACCGTGGACCTCATCGTCCGGGCGATGCCGCGGTCCCGCACCGAGGGCGTGCGGTCCTCCGCCGTGAGGGACAGCGTGTGCTTCCGGAGGACGAGCAGCCGCAGGGCCAGATCGGACACCCGTACGTGGGTGCGGCCCGCGAGGGACTTCATCTCCCGTCCGTCCAGGTACCAGCGGATCGTGAGCTGACGCCCGTCCGCCCCCGTCAGCCGGGGTACGAGGGCCTTGGCGGTGTCGCCCGCGCGGAGGGTGCGATCGGTGGCCGTGACGGGGGAGGCGATGCGCGCCTCGCGGTAGAACCCGGCGATCATCGCCTCCACTCCGGGGAGGTTGAAGGGCTTGCCGAGGGAGCGCATCAGGGAGTCCTCGGTGGGGCGTCGCAGCCCGGTGACGTAGTAGCCGCCGCCCTCGTACGCGCCGACGGTGCCGCCGTCGGGAGACCGTTCACCGAGCCAGCGGTGCCACTTGGTGCCCCGGTCGGCCATGTCGTCGGCGGTGAGGGTGGTGATGTTGGACTCGCCGGGCTCGGGGCCCAGGTACCGCTCGTAGCCGGGATAGTCGGGGTAGAAGTACTCGTCGGCGAGCTTGCCGAGCGAGTGGCCGGTCTCGTGGATCGCGACCTGGCCGGACTTCTCGTTGCTCGCCGAGGCCGTGGATATGCCCTCGTAGCCCAGGGTCTCGCTCGGCTCGTTGTAGCCCGCGCCGCCGTACTTGGCGCTGTTGGCGAGGACGAGCACCAGGTCGGCCTCCGGCGCCTTCGCGACGTATCCGTCGACCTTGGCCTGGTCGATGCAGAGCAGCCGCTCGATCCCGTCGCACCAGAAGTACGAGCCGAGGGCCGTGTCCCGGACGGTGTCGGGAGAGGGGTCGCCGGAGACTCCGGTCTCGTTCGAGACGGCGTCGACGGTCCACACGTTGAACAGGTTGCGGTAGGTGGTGTACGGCTCGACGGCCGTCAGCTCGGCCCATTTCCGCTGGGCGTCGGCGTGGAAGCGGGGCAGTTCGGCGACGGTGTAGCCGTCTCCGACGACGACAATGTCGAGCCGGTCGGCGGTGGGGCCGTTGTCCACCATCCTGGCCACCTCGCCATCGGCGGCCACCTCGGTCGCCGTCAGACGGGGGGCCGTCCGGTTCCGGCCCTCCGGCGGCACCTGCGTGTGGCCGGAGCCGGCGGACGTCCCGTTCTCCGGTCCCGGTATCTCGACCTCGACTCCGGCCGTGGGAGGCGCCGTCGGGTCCGCGGCGGCGCTGCCGGGTGCGGCGGCGAGTACGGCCGTGAGGGCGACGGCCACTCCGACCGCCATGGCTCCCCGTCGTGCTGAACGCATGAAATCAGCCCCTTGCCAGGCGAGTTAAGTGCATCAGTAAATGTGCTGAACGAGTCGCTTAACCTAGGGGGAGGGTGAGGGCGTGCGCAATGCCTACTGCTTCTGGATACTGGGCAGTTCACGAACCAGGGGGTCCACATGGACGATCCGGCCACGATCGGCCACCGAGTGCAGCGGCTCCGTGCTCAACGCGGCTTGACGCAGCGGCAGTTGGCGGAGCCTTCGTACACCCCCGCGTACGTGTCGACGCTCGAGTCGGGCAAGGTCCGGCCTTCGGAGACCGCACTGCGCTTCCTCGCGGAGCGGCTCGGTACGTCGTACGAGGAGCTCGCCACCGGCAGGCCGGCGCACCTCTCCACGGAGCTGCGGCTCGCTCTCGTCGAGGCGCGTCAGCAGCTGGCCACCGGTACGGCGGAGGAGGCCGCCGTGCGCTACCGGCGCCTGCTCACCGACGCGGAGCACCTCGGCCTCATGCCCGAGCAGGCCGAGGCGCTGCTCGGGCTCGGCGACTGCGCTCTGGAGACCGGTGAACTGGTCGACGCGGGGCTCCACTTCCAGGCCGCCGAGCGGCTCCTCGCCGAGGAGCCGCTGCCCCGCCGCGCACGCGCGATCCGGGGACGTGCCGTCGCGCACCTTCTGGCCGGCGAGCTGCGTTACGCCTGCTACCTCCTCGAGTCCACCATCGACGAGCTCGGCGCGAGCGGACTGGCCGACCCCGAAGCGCTGGTCGTCCTGTACGCCGCCGTGATCGGCCCGTACATGGACATGGGCGCCCACGCCCGTGCCGCGCACGCCGCCGAGCTCGCCCTCGCGCTGGCTCCTCAGGTCGACGACCCGGCACTGGTGGCGGGCATGCACCGGCAGGTGGCCCGCACCTTCCTCGCCGAGGGGCGCACGGCCGACGCGGACGCCTCGCTGGCCAAGGCGCAGGCGATCTACCAGCAGCTGAGCCTGCGTACCGACCTCGCCCACTGCCACTGGATGCGCGGTTACGTCCTGGCGCAGAGCGGAGAACTGGCGTCAGCGGAGACGGAGTTGCGCGCCGCCCGCGACATGCTGAACGTCAGACGCGCGGCGCTTTTCACCGCGCAGGTGGAGGTGGAGCTGGCCGATGTCCTCCGGCGGCTCGGACGGCACGGCGAGGCGTCGGACCTTCTCTCCGCATTTCTCGAGCTGGGTGACCGGCACGGCGCGGTGCACGCCGGGGGTGCGCACAGGCTGCTCGGGCTGATCGCCGAGGAGCGGGGGGACAGTGAGACCGCCGAGGAGCACTACGTGATGGCCCTGGGGCTGCTGGAGCGCAGCGGAGCGAGCGGCGACCTCGCCGATCTCTGCCGTCTGCTGGGCGACCTCCTGCGCCGCGGCGGCCGTACCGAGGCCGCGCTGGACGCGTACCGTACGGGGCTGGGCCACCGCTCGCCCCCAGGCACGACGACGCTGGGGCCGGCCCCGGCGGCCCCGGCGTTCCCGCGGCACTGACGGCCGGTTCCCGTGCCGCAGCCCAGCCCAACCCAGCCCCGGCGGCCGTAGCCCCATCCCCAGCCGCAGCGTCAGAACCGAGCCCCGGCGGGCACGCCGCGGACGCGGACGGTGAGGTGGATCGGGGCCGTAGGCCCGAAGCGCGCGTGGCGCGAGGCTGGGGCCTCGCCTAGCGCCCGTGAGGCGAGGCTGGGGCCTCGCCTAGCGCCCGTGAGGCGAGGCTGGGGCCTCGGCCCTTCGTCATGCCTCCTTGTGCGTACCGGGTGGATCGGAAGGGCTGCCGAGGACGTTGTCGACGTGGGCCGCGAGGGAGGAACGCAGGGCCTCCGGGGTCATCCCCTGATCGTCGATCAGGTACGCCACGAGGTCCGCGCGGATGGCTGCGAGCAGTGCGTGGGCGGTGAAGTCCGGGTGGTGGACTCCGGGTACCTGATCCAGTGCGGTACGGAGGATGCCGTGCCACCAGCCGTAGTGCTCGGCCTGGTAGGGGCTGCTGAGTCCGGCGTCCTCCGCTGCCGACATCAGGTTCCGGTTCTCGATCTTGAAGCGGAGCGAGGCGTCGAGGAGGTCGAGTACCCGCTGTCGAGGTGAGGATCCGGCCGCGTCCTGCGCCTCCTGGACGGCTTGCTGGAGGGGGTCGAGGCGAGAGGCGATCACGGCGCCGATCAGACCGGCGCGGTCGCCGAAGCGCCGGAAGAGGGTGCCCTTTCCCACTCCGGCGGCTGCGGCGATGTCGTCCATCGACACGCTCCGGGGGCTGCTGCTGGTGGCGAAGAGGGCGTCGGTTGCGGCCAGGACGGCTTCTCGGTTGCGCAGTGCGTCCGCGCGTTCCGGGCGCTGGGCCACGAGTCCTCCTCGGTCTTCGGGCTGTGCTGGTTCACGGGAATGATATTGGCCCGCCTCCGCGGAGAAGTGCGGGAGCGTTCCGGGCGGCGCGGAGAGCTGCGCGTACGGCGTGCGAGCTTCGGCTGCGCCGCCACGGGCCGCATGTCGGACCGTCCCGACGGATGCCGGGCGTGTCGCCCCGTGGAACGTCACCCGTCGAGGGCCACCTCCCGTTCGACGAAGGCGCGGAACGTGCCCGGCGGGCGGCCGGTGAGGCGCTCGACGGCGTCCGTGGTGCGGTCCTCGGCCCCTTCGGCGATGGCGCGGTCCATCCCGGCCAGCATGGTGGCGAACTCCAGCGGGATCTCGGCCGCCCAGCGGTCGCGCAGCTGCTCGTAGGTCAGCTGCCGGTGCGCCACGGGCCGCCCGGTGGCCTCGGCGATGATCGCGGCGACATCGGCGTAACTCAGTGTCTGAGGCCCCGTCAGGATCAGGTCGGCGTTCGGGGCCTGTTCGTCGGTCAGGGCGCGTACCGCTACGGCGGCGATGTCCTCGGCGTCGACGAACCCGACGCGGCCCTCTCCTGAGGCCGACATGATGGCGCCCTCGTCACGGATGCTGCGCGCGTGAGGGGTGGAGGCGGCGAAGTTCTGCATGAACCAGGAGGGCCGCAGCACCGCCCACTGACCGAACAGGCTCGGCAGGGCCTCGTGGACCTGGCCCACCGCCGGGCCGCCTGCGGGGATCGCCGACGAGCTGAGCAGCACCGCACGGTGCACGCCCGCCGCGCGGGCCTGCCGGAGGAAGGGCAGCATGACCGCGGCGGGGTCCGAGGAGCCGATGGGCGGGACGAGATACACGCGGTCGACGCCGTCGAGCGCCTCGTTCCAGGTCGCCGGCTCGTTCCAGTCGAAGCGCACCGCTTCCGTGCCCCCGACCGGGGTGGCGCCGCGGCTGCCGGCCTTGACGCGGTGCCCTTCGGCGACGAGCCCGGCGGCGACGCGGCGGCCGGTGGTGCCGGTGGCACCGATGACCAGGGTGGCGTGGAGGTGGTCCATCAGTTCATCCTTGCGAAGTCGGCGCCGGGCTGAGATACGGCGAGCGGGTTCCAGTAGTCGCGGTACGCGGTGATGCGCCCGTCCCTGATGGTGACCACGGCGATGTAGGTCATGTCGAAGGGGGCGCCGGTCTGCACGAGGCGGCCCACCCCGCGCATCTCCACCACGATCGTCTCGGGGACGGTGGTCTGGTGGATCGTCACCTCGGGGAAGTCGTGCAGGTCGACGTGGTCGGGGTAGTGGCGCATGTAGTCGCCGACGGCCGTCCTGCCTTCGAGCCGTGCGGGCCGGCCCTCGGGAGCGAAGGGGAACTCCAGAACACCGTCCTCGTCCCACAGCTCCACCCAGCCGGGGATGTCCTTCTTCACCAGGAGGTGCAGACCGTGGCGGTACAGCTCCGCGGGTGACATGGGCGTTGTCATGAGCAGGATTCCGTTCTGTTCGAGGACGTGGCGATCTCCGGCCGTCCGGGTGCCGTTCTCCGGTCGTGAGACGCGCGAGATTCCCTGGTGGTGGTTCTTCGTGACGGGAGACCGGACAGAAAGCGGACTGTCGGTCCGTATTGCTGAGAGAATACGGACCGACGGTCCACTTTGCAAGGATGGGGGCTCCGCTGGCCGCCGGTGGGCTCGGGGTCGTCCGTCCGGGTGTCCTCCGTCCGGACCGTCCGTGGGACGGCTGAGACGGGTGGGGGAAGGGTGAGGGGCAACCGAAGGTCGGCCCCGTTGAGGAGTCAGAGATATGGCCCGCACGCTCGCCCTGGTCCTGGCCGGCGCCACCGCGCTCTCCGTGACGCCCGCCGTCGCGGGACCCGAGCCCGGCGGGGCGGCGGCGGACATGGCGGTCACCTATCGGGTGACCGCTCCGTACCAGCAGCACGCGGACGGTGTGCGGGCCGGCTACAAGCCCGATCAGTACTGCGTCTTCGACCGGGCGGGCGGCACGGGCGCGCTCGGCTACCCGCACTTCAACCACGCCTACGACAACTCGACGGACCCCGCGAAGCCCACCGCCCTCTTCTACGAGGACGACGGCAAGGGCGGCAAGCGTCTGGTCGGCGTGGAGTGGCTGGTCCACGACCGCGACCAGAACCTGAAGACGGACGACGACCGGCCGAGCATGTTCGGGGTGCCCTTCAAGGGCCCCAACCGTGGCAACTTCCCCGGCCAGCCCGTCCACTACGCCCTGCACCTCTGGCTGTGGAAGAAGAACCCCAAGGGCCGGTTCACCCCGTACAACCCCGCGGTCAGCTGCCTCCCGGGGACGACCCGCCCACAGCCGCGCCCGCTCTCCTGACACCGCGGGCGGAGGAATTCGCTGGCGGACCGAGGCGTGCGCCTCTAGCCTGCGTCACGTGATGACGGGTGACGACGTGCTGTTCGTCCTGGCTCGGTTGCGACGGGCAGAGGTCGACGTCTGGATCGGCGGAGGATGGGGAATCGACGCGCTGATCGGCGAACAGACCCGACACCACCGCGACGTGGACCTGATGCATCGACAAGACCATGAGGCCGCCGTGGTGGCAGCTCTCTCCGAGGCGGGTTTCGAGGAGAGCCTGGACTGGAGGCCCATCCGGTTCGTCGTCACGGCGCCGGACGGCCGGGAGATCGACCTCCACCCCCTCGTCTTCGCCGACGACGGCTCGGCGGTGCAGGCGTCACCCGAACCGGAGCGTCCCTTCGTCTATCCCTCCTCGTGCTTCGTGACCGGCACGATCGCGGGGAAGACCGTCCCGTGTCTCTCCGCCGAGCAGCAGGTCTACTTCCATCAGGGATACGAGCCCTCGGACCGCGATCTGCACGACATGGCTCATCTCCGGCGCGTCTTCGGGATCGCCACCTTCTTCTGAGGAGCGATGACGAGCCTCGGCGCCGGACAGCTGATCTCCCCGCAGACCGACCCGCCCGTACCGCAGAGTGGGTGGGGTCCGTTGCGGCAGCGCCGAAGCGTGCGGCCCGGACCGTACCCGTCACAAGAATCCGGGCGCCTTCGGGGAACGACTACGACGACCGATCGTCGTCGGCCAGTCGGATGAGCGCGAGCACGGACCCGTATTCCTCGGGCGAGTAGCCGGAGGGCCGGTATCCCGTCATCTCGGTCTCCAGGTACTGCTGCCGCTGTACCTCCGCGTACGTCCGCAGGACGGCGCGGGCCTCGCCCGTGGTGCCGTCCAGAGCGGCCGCCACCTCATTCCATGTCGCTCCCAGCGTCATGGCATCGCGCACGGACCAGGGTCGGTCCGACAGGACCGTGCGGTGGACGGCCACGCCCAGGGCGAGCACCGCGAGGGCATCACCGGCTGTGGCGGCCACGCCCGTGTGACAGCCGGCGGGCACATGCCGGTCCATCAGGCGGTGGTGATGCTCGAAGTACTTCTCGGCTTTCTGCTGCAGCAGGATCCCGTACCCCACGTCGTCAGGCCGACGGATCACCCGGTCCTGCCATTCCTCGTGCGAGCCGGGGGAGCGGGTGTGCGTGGCGCGGCCGGCGGCGGGCCGCGGGTGCGTCGGCGCCGAGGGACTGCCGTGTCCCTCCGAAGTGCCGGCGCCCCGGCTCCCGCCCTGCGCCGGTACGTCGTCCGCCGTGGGCCCGCGGTCCACGGGCCCGGTGCGGACCGTGTCCACCCGTACGGACGTCGCTCCGGAGCGGCCTGTGGCGTCGGCCCGCGCGCCGGTTTCGGCAGCGTCCCGCATTGATGGGGTGTCGTCACGACCGGCCCTTCTCGCGGCGGACCGGACCAAGGCGGCCGTTGCGGCCAGCGCCCCCAGGTGTGCCCCGGCTCCCACCAGCAGGAACGGCCAAGGAGACTCACCCCGGTTCGCAGCATCGAGGCCCAGCCCCACGGAGGCCGCCGACGCCAGGATCAGGCCCACCCACGGCAGCAGGACCATCGGCGGCACCCATGCCCTGGGGGGCCGGTCGACGTTGACACAGACCCAGAGGGCGATCAGGTTGATCAGCAGACCGAAACCGGCCAGCACGGCCACCGTGACCAGGTAGAGCATCGGCCAGTTCTCCGACGCGCAGAAACCACTGCTCGCGTCATACCTGCCTGAGTTCATGGACTTCCTGTCGTTGGGCCCGCTCGACACTCACCCCTCACGGTAGGGACGGGCCGGCGCCCCGCCATGAGCACCTGTACTCAGCCCGGCCCGGTCACGTGCTCATTCCCCGGGAGCGAGACAGGGCGCGCGCCCTGGACGCCGCGTCCTGAAACGGCAGGTCCTTCCGGTCGGTTCACCCCTCGTGCGTGTGAACCGCCCCCAGGTGTGGGATCCGAGGACCCAGGGGGGCGGAAAGCATGGACGAAGAAGGCCGCAGCGTACGGGAGTTGCTCGAGGACGAAGCCGTACGGGAGCGACGTGGTGCGTTGCGTGGCCGGATCAGCGCCGCCGGGATCACCGTCGAGGACATCCTGTGCTGCGAGGACGACGCGGGATTCGTCGGGCCCGGGTACGCGGACGGGTACACGGTCGTCCTGGCCCGGTCCGGCGGCTACCTCCGCCGGATCGCCGGCGAGGAGTTCTTCGTCGACGCGAGCGGCGGTTACCTCACCCGGCCGGGCGACGAACACCGAGTGGCCCACCCGATCGGTCCCGGCGACCGGTCCACGGAGATCCGGCTCGGCGCCGAGCTGTTCACCGACCGGTTCGACGGCCCGCCGCTCTCCCGCCGCTTCACGGTCACCGGCACCACCGACGTGCACCACCGCGCCCTGCTGGCCGCGGCACGGCGCGGGGCCGACGACTTCGAACTGGGGGAGCGGCTGCACCGGTTGCTCGACGAGGTGGCCGCCTCCGCCGGGCACTGGCGCACGGACACGAGTCGCCGCCCCGCTGCCGCCCGCGCCCACGCGCGGCTGGTCCGCGACGTCTGCGCCGTCCTGGCCGCCGGAACCCCGGGGCTCCGCCTCTCCTTGGAGGAGCTGGCCCGGGCGGCAGGCGTCTCGCCGCACCATCTCAGCCGCGTCTTCCGCGCCGTCACCGGAACGACCCTCACGCACCACCGCAACGAGCTGCGGATCCGGAGCGTCCTGCACGCGCTGGAGGAGGGCGAGGACAGCCTGCGCACCCTCGCGTACGCCTACGGATTCGCCGACCAGGCGCATCTCACCCGTGTGTGCCGCAGCCATACGGGGTGCGTCCCCAGCGCCTTGAGGGGTGTTCTCGCGGATCGCGCATGAATGTCCAACGAACCGGCGAGGGACGCGCCGCAGACTGGCACCGGCCGAAGACCCGGCCGGTGCCGTGGCCCCACGGGGGCTGTACGGCGCACCGTCTTCCTCGTGGGGGAACGTGCCGATGACCTTCCTGACCCGAGCCGCCACGACCGTGGCGGCCGCCCTGACGACCGTGATGTGCGTGAGCTCCGCACCGGGCGCCGCCCCGGCCCCGTACCCCTCGGTCCCCGACGCCCACTCCGCTGCCTCCTTCGCTGCCTCCCTCGCGGCTCCGGGGCTCACCGATCCGCGCCCCTGCCCCGGACAGACCGACGTGACCTGCGCCGATCTCGCCGTGCCTCTCGACCGTACGGGCGCCGTGCCGGGCACGCTGAAGCTCCGGACCGCGGTCTTCGGCACCGCCGACGCACCCAGGGGGACACTGCTCTTCCTCACCGGAGGACCCGGCCAGCCGGGCGTCCCCTTCGTCCAGCGGATCCGCGAGCGGCTCCCCGAAGCCCTGGCCCAGTACCGACTGGTGATGATCGACCAGCGCGGTACCGGCGGCGCGGCCGTCGACTGCCCGCGGCTCCAGGCAGAGGTGGGCAGCAGCGACACCGTCGCCCCCACGCCCGGCGCCGTCACCGCCTGCGCCGAGACCTTCGGTGCGAACCGCGACTTCTACACCACCGCTGACACCGTGGCCGATCTGGAAGACCTGCGGCGCGCCCTAGGCGTGGGCTCCTGGACGCTCGACGGGGTCTCGTACGGCACGTTCACCGCAGGCCAGTACGCCCTGACCCATCCCCACCGGGTCCGCAGGCTCGTCCTCGACTCCGTCGTACCGCTCGACGGAGCGGGCGTGCTGTACGAGGACGCCCTCGGCCACTCCGCACGGGTGCTCCGCACCGCCTGCCGCGAGCAGAGCTGCGGTTTCGACCCGGCCAGGGACCTGGCGACGGTCGTACGGCGCGACGGCAACGGAGTCGGCGTGTTCAACCTGCTCGTCATCGCGAGCATCATCGACCCGAAGCTCGACGACCCCCGGTTCGGCATCCTCGCCGCCCTGCACGCCTCCGCCTCCGGCGACCGGGCCCGCCTCGACGGTCTCGTCGCCGGGTTCTCCGCGCCGTCCGACGAACCGCCCTCGGAGTTCAGCTCCGGACTGCACGCCGCGACGCTCTGCGCCGACTCCCGATGGCCGTGGGGCGACGCCTCCGCGCCCGCCGAGGGACGGGAACAAGCCCTGAAGCGGGCAGTCCGGCGGATCCACCCGGCGACGGTGTGGCCCTTCGAACGGGAGACGGCGGGCGCGCAGGGCATCCCGCAGACCTGTCTGCCCTGGCCCGCCTCACGCCCCCACCCGGCTGCGCCCCGCCGCACCCTGACGATGCCGGTGCTGATCCTCGCCGGCGACCGGGACCTGTCGACGCCGGTGCGATGGGCCCGCGACCTGGCCTCCGTGACCCCGCGGGCCGAACTCGTCGTTCTCGCGGGGGCCGGCCACTCCACCCAGAGCCGCAGCGAAAGCGGCGCCCGCGCCGCCCAGGACTTCCTGCTGCGCCGGGCGCACTGACCACGACCTCCCACCGCACACCCGCCACCGTCCAGACCGCGCGGCCTGCCTTCTGCCGGGGCTGCGCGGTGCTCCTCGGCGGGTGGCCGCCGCCTCAACGGCCCGGACCCGCCGAGCGGGGCGCCGTCAGCGCGTTCACGTGCCGGGCGAACGCGGTACGTTGCCGATCGGTCAGGGTGGCGTACAGCGGCGCCTGCAGCTCTTCGGTGAGTCGCCCGGCACGCTGCCGTCGGGAGACCAGGGCTGAGGCAACGGGACGCGGCGCCGGAATCCGCGCGGTGCCCGTCGCAGACCATCCGATCCTGCGCCTCCCGCCTCGACCCTTCGGACCACTGCCACCGCTTCGGCGGAACGCATTGCGGTGACGCTTCCGGCATCCGCCTGAATCATTCGGGATGTCGTAGTGCGTGATCGTTTCTGCATGATGCGCTCGCCGACGTGAACACACGTACCAGACTCGCTTTCGCGAGCGCCTCCGTGACCGCCCTGGCCCTCACCGTCCCGACGGCGACGGCCGCCGAGTCCTTCGCCGGCCCGGAACCGACCCCCGCACCGCTGGTCACTGCCGCCAACGCGGTGCCCGGCCAGTACATCGTGACCCTCGACGAGACGATCGACGCGGCCAAGGCCACGGAGAAGCTGGGCCTGAGGCCCACGTTCGTCTACGACAAGGCGATCAACGGATTCGCGGCGCCGTTGACCGCGCTGCAGCTGGACATCGTCAGGAAGACCCCGGGGGTCGCATCGGTCGAGGAGGACGCGGTGGTGCACGCCCCGCCGCAGCCGTCCGCACCCGCCCTTCCCAGGAGCCCGGCCGCCACCTGGGGGCTGGACCGGATCAACCAGTGGAGCCTGCCGCTCGACAACGACTTCACCACCCAGGGCAGCGGCGCCGGCGTGACGGCGTACATTCTCGACACCGGCATCGACTACAACCACGACGAGTTCGGCGGCCGCGCCACCTTCGGCTTCGACGCCATGGGGGACGGGCGTTACGGCCAGGACTGCAACGGCCACGGCACGCACGTCGCCGGGACGGTCGCCGGCAGGACGTACGGGGTCGCCCGCAAGGCCGACCTGGTGAGCGTCCGCGTGCTGGGCTGTGACGGCCGGGGCTCCTACTCGGGGATGATCGCCGGCTTCGACTGGGTCGCCAAGAACGCCAGGCAGCCGTCCGTCCTGAACGGCTCCCTCGGCGGGGACAGGTCCGTTGCCCTCAACAACGCCGCCACGGCCCTCGCCGCCGCCGGCGTGCTGCCGGTCATCGCGGCGGGCAACTCCTCGAAGGACGCCTGCGACGTCTCGCCCGCGTCGGCGGCGGGCACGGTCACCGTCGCGGCCTCCAACGCATGGGACGAGGAGACGTCCTTCTCCAACCACGGCCGGTGCGTGGAACTCTTCGCGCCAGGCCAGGACATCATGTCGGCGAAGATGGGCGGCGGATCCGTCGCCATGGACGGCACCTCGATGGCCGCCCCGCACGTCGCCGGCGTCGCCGCGCTCTACAAGGCCCAGTTCCCCACGGCGAGCCCGACCGAGATCCGCCAGTGGCTCGACGGCAACTCCACCAAGGGCGTCCTGAACAACCTCAGCGCCGCAACCCCCAACAAGCTGCTCTACACCGGCGGTCTGTAACCCGAAGCCGTACCGACGCCTGCCATCTGCCGGCAGCGAGGAGAAGCGCCCACGCCCTGGTCACGACCCGGGGCGTGGGCGCCGTTCGCAGGATACCGGTCGGTGATGAGGACCGGGTCGGTGGGGGCGGGCCAACGGCCTTGTCTGCGCGCCTTGTCGGCCCGCTTTGTCGGTCACACGCACGCAAGCGTCGCCCCGTGTGGGCGATGGGCGGCCTGGACACTCCCGCCGGCCCGAACGCTGCCGCCCGTCCCGACACCGGTGTGGGGTGTCGGGACGGGCGGGTCACGTGGTGAACACGAGGGGGGTGAGCCCGGGCCGGGTGAGACCAGGTGCTCCGGCCGGACCGGCCGTGCTCGCGGTCAGAGGGCGTGCGTCAGACGGTCGGTGAGCAACCGGGTGAAGCGGGCCGGGTCGGGCAGGTCGCCCCCTTCGGCGAGCAGTGCGCCGCCGTAGACCAGCTCGGCGATCTCCGCCAGAGCGGGGTCGTCGGCGTTGGCGTCGTGTGCCGTACGCAGGGCGGTGATCAGCGGGTGCGCGGGGTTGAGTTCCAGGATCCTCTTGACGGTGGGCAGTTGCTGTCCCATCGCCCGGTACATCTTCTCCAGGGTCGGCGTCACGTCGTGGGCTTCGCCGACGATGCATGCCGCGGAGGTCGTCAGGCGTGACGACAGGCGGACCTCCTTGACCTGCTCGGAAAGGGCGGTGGTCAGCCACGGCAGCAGGGCGGCGAAGTCCTGCTCGCGCCGGACCTTCTCGGCGTCGGCCTCCTGGTCGCCTTCGGCGGCGGCGTCGAGGTCGACCTGACCCTTGGCGATGGACTGCAGACGGTGGCCGTCGAAGCCCGGGACCCGGTCCACCCACACCTCGTCGACGGGGTCGGTGAGGATCAGCACCTCGTACCCCTTGGCGGCGAAGGCCTCCATGTGCGGGGAGTTCTCCACCATCGCGCGGCTCTCGCCCGTCAGGTAGTAGATGGCCTCCTGCCCGTCCTTCATGCGCTCGACGTACTCGCGCAGCGTGGTGGTCCGCTCCGGGTCGTGCGTGGAGGCGGCCGACACCAGCTCGAGCAGAGCCTCGGTGTTGTCCGTGTCCTCGACCAGGCCTTCCTTCAGCGCCCGGCCGAACTGCGCCCACACCTTCTGGTAGCGCTCGGCGTCCTTGGTCTGCATGGTCTTGAGGGCGCCGAGGACCTTCTTGACCAGGCGCCGGCGCACGCCGCGGATCTGGCGGTCGTGCTGGAGGATCTCGCGGGAGACGTTCAACGACAGGTCGTGGGCGTCCACGACACCCTTGACGAAGCGCAGGTAGTCGGGCATGAGCGCTTCGCAGTCGTCCATGATGAACACCCGCTTGACGTACAGCTGCACGCCGCGCTTGGTCTCACGGGAGAACAGGTCGAAGGGTGCCTGCGAGGGGATGAACAGCAGCGCCTCGTACTCGAAGGTGCCTTCGGCGCGCATGTGGATCGTCTCGGCAGGTGCCAGCCAGTCGTGGCTGATCTGCTGGTAGAACTCGTTGTACTCGTCCTCGGTCACCTCGGTGCGCGACCGGGCCCAGAGCGCCTTCATCGAGTTGAGGGTGTCGACATCGCGGGTGGTCTCGCCCTCGGCGTCGGTGCGCTCGGTGGCCATCCGGATGGGCCAGCGGATGAAGTCCGAGTACTGCTTGACGATCTGACGGATCTTCGACTCGGACAGGTAGTCGGCGAGCCCGTCCTCGCTGTCGGCGGGCTTGAGGTGCAGGGTGACGGAGGTGCCCACGGGAAGGCCGTCGACGGCCTGGACGGTGTAGGAACCCTCCCCGTCGGACTCCCACCAGGTGCCGGAGTCGGTGCCGGCCCGCCGGGTGCGCAGGGTGACCTTGTCGGCGACCATGAACGCGGAGTAGAAGCCGACGCCGAACTGCCCGATCAGGCTCTCGGCGGTGGCGGCGTCCTTGGATTCCTTGATCTTCTCCAGCAGGCTCGCGGTGCCGGACTTGGCGATCGTGCCGATCAGCTCCACGAGATCGTCCCGGCTCATGCCGATCCCTTGGTCACGGACGGTCAGGGTACGGGCGTCCCTGTCGACCTCCAAGGAGATGTGCAGGTCGGTGGTGTCGATCTCGACGAGGCTGGAGTCGGTCAGCGATTCCAGCCGGAGCTTGTCCAGTGCGTCGGAGGCGTTCGAGATCAGCTCGCGCAGGAAGATGTCCTTGTTCGAGTAGATCGAGTGGATCACCAGGCGAAGCAACTGGCGTGTCTCGGCCTGGAACTCCAGCGTCTCGACACTGCTACCCATGGGGGGCCCTTTCTGGGAACGTCATGAACGGAAGCGGAACGGAAGAGGAATCGGATCGAGGCGCATTGCTGCCCGCCTCGGCGAGGGCGTCCAGGCGTTCGGCCAGGTCGGAGTGGTGGGCGATGAGGTAGGGGCGCATGCCGGTCAGGGGGCCGATGAGCTCGGCGGCGTCGGCGGCGCCCAGGGCGGCATGGAGGTCGGCCTGAGCTGAACGCGCCTCGGGTGCGAGGTCGGCGAGCGCGGTGATCTGTCCGGCGAGGCGGCGCAGGTCGGCGGCGTTGGCACGGGCCCAGGTGACCATGGCGCGCTCGGCGGCCCTGGCCTGGCGGGTGGCCGTCACGCGCTGCTCGCCGGTGGCGCCCGCGGCGCCGGGGCGGCCTCGAAGGTACCGGCGTTCGGCGGCCTGGCGGCTGGCGACGCCGAGGGGGCGGGCGAGGTCGGCCCAGCTCGCTCCCGCCTCGCGGGCGGTTTCGATCAGGCCGGTCTCCCAGCCGGCGAGCTGCTCGCGCACCTGCCGCAGCAGCATCAGGGAGGCCAGGGCCTGCTCCAGACCGGGACCGGGGCCGGGACCGGGACCGGGGCCGGGACCGGGAACGGGAACGAGACCGGGGCCGAGACCCGGGCCGGGGCCGGGGCCGATTCCGGGGCCGAGTCTGAGACCGGAACCAGAACCGGAACCAGAACCGGACCCGGAAACGGAGCCGGGGTCGAGTCTGAGGCCGGAGCGGGCGGCGTCGGGGGACTCGCGCTGGGCATCGCACTGGGCATCGCGCAAGGCGTCGTCGATGGCGGCGAGGGCCGCCGCGGCGGCGAGAAAGGACGCCGGGCTGTGGGCGTCTGTGCCAGTGGCGGACGGCTGGTCGGCTGCGGTCACGGCACCTCCCTCGGACAGTCATCAGGTCGATGACATCATGCCCGTCATCCACTGGATGACACGCTACAACGGCGGGACACCGGCCCCGTCTTCACGGCCGACGCCGCGCACGCCGGCCTCGAACCGATCACCGCATCCTCCAGCAGCTTGCTCAGGCGGGGCCCGGCCGACCTCGGGATTGCGGCTTAGTGTGGCCACACAGGTTGGTCTGTGAGGCCGACGGGACCGGGTAACGTCTTTGTCATGTTCTTCCAGACGCCGATTTACGAGTGAGAGCGTGACGGGCCCCCGCTGACGTCGCCCTCGACGTCGCCGCCCGCCCTCCACCGATGAATCCGCAGATCACTTCACACGACCACCGGGAGAACCCGTGACTGACAGCAAGAACATCAACAACCCCGTGGGCCAGGGCGGCGGCCAGCGCAAGAAGCTGTCCCGCGCCGAGCGGCAGAACAACGGTCCCCACCGCAACCTCGACCGCCAGAACGCCGCCGACAAGAAGGCGGAGCTGGTGCGCAAGATGCGCGAGAAGACGCACGGAGCTGAGGGCGCCGCGCAGGGGAGCGGCGACACCGCACAGAGCTGATGCGCCGCCGCCGCAGGGTGGCACCGCACAGAGCAGGGCCCGGACCGCGACGCGCGGACCGGGCCCTGCTGTCACTCCGGCCCTGCTGACGTTCCGGCCCGCGGCCGGTCCAGAGCGGCTCTCTATGATGATCACCGCTGAGGAACACGGGAACGGCTGTGGACCGTCGACGGCGAAAGGCTCGGGGGGAGCGGACATGACCACGCTGGTGAACGGCATACCGTCCGGCAGACGGATCGGGCGGCGCACCCTGGCGACGTCGGCGACCCTGGTGGCCCTCTGCTGGCTCACCACCGCATGCGGCCTCTTCGGGTCCGGGAACGAGACCATGAGCGTCGTCTGGGACACCCCTGCGGACCGCAAGGCCGAACCGTACGGAACGGGAGCCTGGCTGTCCGGCGACACGCTGGTCCGCAGCCGCTTCGACGCGGTGACCGGCTTCGATGCCGCCACCGGCGAGCGGAGCTGGGAGTACGTGCCGCCCGGCCGCTCGTCGGTCTGCCATGCCACGGCCGACACCGCCCGCTCGGTGCTGGTCCTCGTCCGCAACGGGGACGGCGCCGCCTCCCCGGCCAAGGACAAGTCCTGCACCACTGCCGTCGGCATCGACATGAAGGACGGCCGCCGGCTCTGGGAGGCCCCGCTCGGCGAGCCCGAGCCGCGCAGATTCCAGGACTACTCGGTGTCCGCCGGCGGCGGCGTCGCCGTGCTCCTCCAGCGGGACGGGCTGCGCGCCGTGGACGTGCGCACCGGGAAGCCCCGCTGGAAGGCGGCCCTGCCGAAGGAGTGCGTCCCGGGCAGGACCGCGGCGGGCGAGCGCCAGGTCGCCGCCTTCCTCGCCTGCGGCGGTGAGGACAACCCCTGGGACGAGAAGGTCGCGGAGGACGCCGAACTGCACACCGCCGCCTTCGACCCGGCCACCGGCGCGCTCCGGTGGTCCGCCCCGCTCGGAGGCCGGCGCGCCATCGGCTACGACGCCTTCGCGGCCTTCGTGTCGGCCGATCCGCTGGTCGTGGCCGCCTCCGAGTCCAAGGACGGTGAGGGAGGCTCGTACTTCTCCTTCGGCAGGGACGGGCGCCCGAACCCTCCGATCGACTTCAACGGCCCGTACGGCGAGATCGACGACCACGGCCCCACCGTGGCGGCGGCGGACGACCGCAGGCTCTACGTCATGCCCGAACCTCCGACGAGGAGGTCCAGTGACAGCCGCAACCACCTGACCGCCTTCGACCTGGCCACCGGCGCCCCCGTCTGGGGCGGGACCCCCGGCGACGACCGCCTCGACGGCGACAGCGGGTACCGCCTCCTCGTTCAGGACGGGACTCTCACCGTCCTCACCTCGCACCGCACGGACCCCAGCCGCGTCCGCGTCCTCGACCCGGCCACAGGCGAGCAGCGCGAGATCCGCGACCTTCCGGACGACCTGGACTCCGTGGACGAGATCTTCGCGTACAAGGGCCGTCTCGTCGTCGCCCGCTATCTCGCCTATGAGACGGGGTCCAGGCCCTTCACGTCCTATGAGCGCCGCTGACGAGCCACCGTACAACCGTCACCCTCGCGTCGCTCCGGATCGGGGCGTGACAGCGGAGACTCCGCCTGGCTCCGGGGGTGGAGCGGCGCGGCGGGGAAGGGGCCTCCCGGCGCGGCGCTACCGTCATGAGCGTGACGGGAATCAAGGGCGACCGACGGTGGTCCGACTCCATGCCGATGGCCTACGAGCAGCACCTCGTGCCGGTGGTCTTCCGGCCCTTCGCCGAGGATCTGACCGCCCGGGCGGCGGCATTGCGCCCTGGGCGGATCCTCGAACTGGCAGCGGGAACCGGCGTGCTGACGTCGCGTCTGCTCGCAGCGGATTCCTCGGCCGAGGTGACGGCCACTGACCTGAACGAGGCCATGGTCGCCTTCGGGGCGACCCGGGCCCCGGGCGCCGTGTGGCGGCAGGCCGACGCGCAGCGGCTGCCGTTCACGGACGGAGGATTCGACCTGGTGGTCTGTCAGTTCGGAGTGATGTTCTTTCCCGATCGGGTCGCCGCCTTCACCGAGGTTCGCAGGGTGCTGGCCCCGAGCGGCCGGTTCCTGTTCAACACCTGGGGCCCGCTGGCATCGCACGGTTTCGAAGTCGCGCTGCAGGCCGGGCTGGAGCGGGCCTTTCCGGTCGACCCGCCGCGGTTCCTCCCGACGGTTCCGCACGGGTACGCCGACCCCGCTCTCGTGGCCGCTGATCTCACGGCCGCGGGGTTCACCGTCGAGGAGGAGCGGGAGCTGACGCTTCAGGGCCGGGCCGCGTCGACAGCGGACCTCGCGACCGGGTATCTCACCGGAACGCCGTTGCGCGCGGCCGTTGAGGAACGCGGCGGCGGGCCGGCCGTCCGGGCCACCGTCATCGAGGAGATGACGGCCCGTCTGGGACCGGGGCCGGTATCCGCCCCGATGACGGCGTACGTCTTCCGCGCCGCGACCTGAACGCAGGACGTCCCTGCGCCGAGGATGTGCCTGCGGCCGAGGATGTGCCTGCGCCGAGCGCGGTATGAGCCTAGGACGGGGCGTGAGCCGAGGACGGGTGTGAGCCGAGGACTGGCGTGAGCCGACCTCGAAGGGGGCCTCGCTCGGGCTTCTCGGCGTCCCACGGTCACGTGGCCGGCGCGCGAGTATCATCCGACATGGCCTATACGATCACTGACGCCCACCCTGACGACGCCGCGATACTGGGGCCCTTGCACCTGCGGAACTGGCTGGAGAACTACCTCGACGCAGACGCGGGGGTCGACGAGGCCTGGATCCGTGAGCACCGCGGTTCGTCTGCCACCGCGGAAGGCATCGCGCAGTGGCGAGAGTTCATCGAGATGGCGAACCAGGACGCTGCCCCGCACTTCTGCCGTGTCGTCCGGTTCGGGACGGAGATCGTCGGCTATCTCTGCGGCCACCAGGAAGAATCGGAATCGATCACGCTTGGACCGATGTACCTGCTGGATCACGCCCAGGGGCACGGACTCGGTGGCCACATGATGACCGAGTTTCTCAGCTGGGCAGGACCCGCACGCATCCGCCTGGGGGTCTCCGACAAGAACGAACGGGCGATCCGGTTCTACCAACGCCACGGCTTCGAGATCGCAGGCGAGCGCTACCTCTGGAGAGGGAGGCTGCCCACCCTGCCCATGACCCTTGAGTCCCGATCCGCTGCCGACTGCAGCGGACCGGGAGTATCCAGAACCGGTCCCTGAGCTTCGACAGGAAGCCGCTGTACCAGGTGGTCGGCTCCGTCTGCGACACGTGCGAGCGGGGGACGGCACGCGGCTGCCATCGCGACGGGGGAGCGGCCCGCCGCCGCGGTCCTCGGCTGGATCGACGACCGGGCGGCCGCGCCGCGGGCGGGCGGGAACGCGAGGGCTGGTGGAGCACGCGGAGCGAGGGTGGCCGGCGCGATTATGGCGGGCGCCGAGCATCAGCATGGAGTGGGCGAAGTTCGCACGCAGGACGCGGCATCCGGGCCGCAGCGCGCGGCGCGCGGCGGGAACTGCGGGGTGGAGCGAGGACCTCCCTTGGAGGCTTGCGAACGAGGAGCACGAAGTCTCCTGGGGCCCGGGCGCGCGGGGGATCCCGCCGGCAGGCTCTCAGGCCAGCAGGTCCGGCGCCCGCAGCATCCGCGGCGGGACGGCCCAGGCGTCGACCAGGTCGACGGCGAGGGGGCGGATCTTGCGGCAGAGGTCGTTCACCTCCCGGCTGATCGCCTTGGACCGCTGGACGGTCAGTCGGCCGTGCTCCATGAACCAGGCCCGGTCCGCCTCGATCGTCGACAGCGCGAACAGGTCGCAGAGCAGCCCCAGCGCGACCTTGTTGCCGCCATCGGGGTGGGCCTTGGACGCGTCGACGAACGACTCGAGGACCAGCCGCTCGACATGGGCGCGGGCGAGGGCGATCACGTGGTCCTGGACCCGGGAGAAGACCGCGCCGGGATCACGCCCCCGGTCGACGCCGGCCTTGAGGCGGCGGGCCAGGCCGGCGAGCATGTGCTCCTCGCGGTAGCGCAGCATGGCCAGTTGGTACTCCGAGTCGAGCAGCCCTGCCTCCCGGTCCCACTCGTCGCCACCGGGCAGCAGGTCGCGCACCCGCTCCAGGAGCTTGTGGGCGGACGTCTTCTCGATGACGGTCTCGACCGCCAGGCCGGTCACGTAGCGGACCATGCCGAGCTGGTCCAGGTCCTCGAACTCGCTGGCGTGGTCGGTGAGCAGCCCCTTGGCCACGAGCTGGAGCAGGACGTGGTTGTCGCCCTCGAACGTGGTGAAGACGTCGCTGTCTGCCTTCAGGGCGGCGAAGCGGTTCACCGCGAGATAGCCGGCGCCGCCGCACGCCTCGCGGCACTCCTGCACCGTGCGCGTGGCGTGCCACGTGCCGAGCGCCTTGGTGCCGGCGGCCCGCGACTCCAGGCGCCGGCGCGCCTGCGGGTCGTCGTCGCCGGAGAAGACGTCGTGGAGCTGCCCGCGGACCGTGTCCTGCGCGAAGTGAAGCGCGTACGTGCGGGCGAGCAGGGGCAGCAGGCGGCGCTGGTGCAGCCCGTAATCCAGCAGGAGCTGCTCCTCAGGGCCGGAGGCACCGGAAGCACCGGAAGCACCGGAAGCACCGGAAGTGTCCGACGTACCCGACGTACTCGATGTGCTCGGAGCGCTCGCGGATCCCCTGGATGCCTCGAACTGGCGTCTGCGCACGGCGTACTTGACGGCGAGGGTGAGGGCTACCTTGGCGACGCTGACGCCGGCGCCGCCGACGCAGACCCGGCCCTGGACGAGCGTGCCGACCATGGTGAAGAAGCGGCGGTTGGGGTTGTCGATGGAGCTGACGTACGTACCGTCGGGAGTGACGTCGGCGAAGCGGTTCAGGAGCGCCTCGCGCGGGACGCGGAGGCCCCGGAAGCGGATGCGGCCGTTGTCGACGCCGTTGAGGCCCATCTTGCGGCCGTCGTCCTCGATCTCGACGCCCGGCACGACCTCACCGCCGGAGCGCAGCGGTACGAGGAGGGCGTGGACGCCGCGGGCCTCGCCGCCGACCTCCAGCTGGGCGAAGACGACCGCCAGCTCGCCGTGGCGGGCGGCGTTGCCGATGTAGTCCTTGCGGGCCGCGTCGCCCTCCGTGGTGACGACGAACTCCTGGGCGTCGGCGTCGTAGCGGGCGACCGTCCCGAGCGCCTGGACGTTGGAGCCGTGCCCGGTCTCGGTCATCGCGAAGCAGCCCATCAGCCGGCCGGCGATCAGATCCGGCAGGTACGCGTCGTGGTGGCGCGCGGTGCCCAGATGCAGGATCGCGCCGCCGAACAGCCCGAACTGCACCCCGACCTTGACCAGCACGGACAGGTCGCCGAAGGCCAGGGTCTCGAAGGCCGCGACGGACGCTCCGACGTCGTCCCCGCCGCCGTACGCCGCCGGGAAGCCCATCCCGGTCTGGCCGGTCCCGGCCATCTCGACCACGATGTCGCGCACCCGCTCGCGGAACGCGTCCGTGCCGAGCCGTTCCGCGTCCTCGAGGACGGAGGAATGGGCCGCCAGATTGGTCCGGACGAGGTCGCGGATCTCCGCGTACTCCCCGTCGAGCAGCCCCGCCAGGGCCTTGACGTCGATCTCGGGCTGTACATAGCCGCTCGCGGCGGCGGAAGTGTCGTCAGGTGCCATGGACCTCCGCTACCCTGCCGGCCGCGGGTCATACCGAACGTGACCATGTGCCGGGGCGTACGGCGACGCTGTCGGCGCCCCGTTCAGTACCGTACGAGGAAGGCCTCCTCCGTACGGAGACCGGCTCGGACGAAGGGCTCGGTCGTGCGGGGCCGGCTCGGACGAAGGGCTTGTCCTAGGGGCCGGCTCGGACGTAGGGCTGGTCCTAAGGGGACCGGTCGAGGCGGTGGGCTGGTCCCTGCGAGGGGCCGGTCCGGACGAACGGCCGGTCCGTACGACGGGCCGGCCGGCCCGTACCGGGCGACGGAAGGGGACGCGCGATGGCCGGTCTGCGGCTGGGGCCACTGGTGCGGTACGTCGACTGGGAGTCGGGGACGAGCGCGACGGTGTGGGTGGAGACCGACCGGGCGTGCACGGCGGAGATCCGGTGCGCGGGCGGCGGCGGGGGTTCGGCCCGTACGTTCCTCGTCGCCGGACACCACTACGCGCTGGTCGTCGTGACCGGTCTGACCCCGGGGTCGGCCACGGAGTACGAGGTGGTGCTCGACGGCGAGCGGGCATGGCCCCTGGCGGACCCGCCCCTGCCGCCCAGCACCCTGCACACGCCACCGGCCCCGGCGACCGGCGCGGTGGTCGCCTTCGGCTCGTGCCGGTGGGCGGCGCCCGCCGTGGGCGGGGCCGATCCGGTCGGCCCCGACGTCCTCGACACCCTCGCCGCCCGGCTCTCCGCCGACCCCGACGACGGCCGCCCGGACGTGCTCGTCCTCCTGGGTGACCAGGTGTACGCCGACGAGACGTCCGCCGGCACCCGCGACTGGATCGCCCGGCACCGGCGGTCGACCGGCACCGGATCCGACGCCCCTCCGGACCAGGTCGCCGACTACGAGGAGTACACGCGTCTCTACGACGAGTCCTGGGGCGATCCGGAACTGCGCTGGCTGCTGTCGACCGTGCCCAGCTGCATGATCTTCGACGACCACGACATCATCGACGACTGGAACACCAGTGCTGCCTGGGTGGCCGACATGCGGGCGACGCCGTGGTGGCACGAGCGCATCACGGGCGGCCTGATGTCGTACTGGGTCTACCAGCACATCGGGAACCTCTCACCGGCCGAGCTCGCGGAGGACCCGCTGTACGCGGCGGTCCTCGCCGCCGACGACGGCACCGAGGTGCTGCGCGCGTTCGCGGAGCGGGCCGACGCCGCTCCGGAGTCGGTGCGCTGGAGCTACCGCCGGGACTTCGGCCGCACCCGGCTGCTGATGGTCGACACCCGGGCCGCGCGGGTGCTGGAGGAGCAGCATCGGTCGATGCTCGACGCCGAGGAGGCGGACTGGCTGCGGACGCAGGCGTTCGACGACCCCGCCGGCGTCGACCACCTGCTGGTGGGGACCTCTCTGCCGTGGCTGCTGCCGCCGATGGTGCACTTCGCGGAGGGCTGGCACGCGGCTCTGTGCCGGGGGGAGCGCGGTCCGCGCTGGGCCCGGTTCGGCGAGTGGCTGCGGCGGCGCGCGGACCTGGAGCACTGGGCGGCGTTCACCGCCTCGTTCCACCGGCTGACGGACACGGTCGCGGAGGTGGGGCGGGGCGACGCCGCCCCGGCGACGGTGTGCGTGCTGTCGGGGGACGTCCACCACGCGTACGTCGCCGAGCCCGTCTGGCCTGCCGGGCAGCAGCCGCGCTCCCGCGTCTTCCAGTTCACCTGCTCACCGCTGCACAACTCCGTGCCCATGGCGATGCGCGTGGGCTTCCGCTTCGGCTGGAGCCGCTTTGCCCAGGGCATCGGACACCTCCTGGCGCGGCACGGCCGGGTCGCACGCCCGGCGGTGCGCTGGGAGCGCACGGGCGGACCGTGGTTCGGCAACCAGCTGATGACACTGACCCTGCACGGCCGCACGGCGCGGCTGCGGCTGGAGAAGGCCTCGACAGGCGGGAAGCGGGCGCGGCAGCGAACGGACCGGGCGGGAGCCCGGCTGGCGCAGGTCATGGAACGGGCGCTGACGGAGGACAGCTGACCCTCTGCGAAGCTTGGAGGCACGTCCTCCCCGCGCGGTGGAGGACGGGTGGCGGATCATGCCGAGACCACGGGCAAAGGGTCGGTACGACCACTGCTCCGTGGCCACCACCCGGATCCGCCAGGCGTACGACCCGCCGGACAGAACCCCAGGAGACGAAGCGTGACCGAGACCAGTGAACCCCGATCTGGTGCCACAGAGGCTGAAGAGGAGCCAGGGAGCCGGCTGCAACGTCTGCTCCGCTACCTTCCCCTGATCGCCCCCGTCCTGCTGTGGACCGTGCCGTGCTGGGTTCTCCTGTACGCAGGTCAGAACTGGCCGCTCGCCGGCACTCTCGTCTCCACCGTCCTGTTCGCCCTCGGCCTGATCGGGATGCCGCTCGCGATGATGCGGGGCCACGGCCGGCGCCAGCAGGACCGGGCGGCGATCGTCGGTGACACGCTGCTGGGCGGCATCTGGGTCCTGTTCACCTGGTCCGTCCTGCTCGGCGTCCTGCTGAGGCTCGCCCTGACCGTGGCCGGTGTCGGCGACGGAGAGGACCGGGCACGGATCGTCACCTGGTCCGTCCTCGGCGTATCCGCGGTGCTGCTCGCCTGGGGGTACGTCGAGGCCAGGCGCGTACCACGCGTGCGCCGACTCGACGTCCAACTCCCGCGTCTCGGAGCAGGGTTGGACGGAACCAGGGTCGTTCTGATCACCGACACCCATTACGGTCCGCTCGACCGCGCCCGCTGGTCGGAACGGGTCTGCGAGACGGTGAACACCCTGGAAGCCGACCTGGTCTGCCACACCGGCGACATCGCCGACGGCACGGCCGACCGCCGTCGCGCCCAGGCCACCCCGCTGGGCACCGTGCGGGCCGCTTGGGCGCGTGTCTACGTCACCGGCAACCATGAGTACTACAGCGAGGCCCAGGGGTGGGTCGACCTGATGGGCGAGCTGGGCTGGGAGCCCCTCCGCAACCGGCATCTTCTGTTCGAACGCGGCGGTGACACCCTCGTGGTCGCCGGCGTCGACGACGTCACCGCCGAGGCCTCCGGGCTGGCCGGGCACCGAGCCCACCTCGCCGGAGCCCTCCACGGCGCCGACTCCGAGCTTCCTGTTCTCCTCCTCGCGCACCAGCCCAAGTTCATCGACCGAGCGGCGGCACAGGGCATCGACCTCCAGCTCTCCGGTCACACGCACGGTGGTCAGATCTGGCCCTTCCACTACCTGGTCCGCCTCGACCAGCCGGCCGTCGCCGGCCTCAGCCACCACGGCACTCGCACGCTGCTCTACACCAGCCGCGGCACCGGCTTCTGGGGCCCGCCCTTCCGCGTCTTCGCCCCCAGCGAGATCACCCTGCTGGTCCTCCGCTCGCCTCGGCAGCCCGCGTCGTCCTGACGAGGGGAGCGGGCGTCACGCTCGCTCTGGGCGGTTCACGATCGGTTCAGGAGGGTGTGCCGGAGCGTCGACGGTCCGTCTGTCGAGCCGGTCGGGCCGCTGCTGATCAGGTGGTGGTGAGGCTGAGGTTCAGGAGTGCGTGCATGCGGGGGACGGGGAGCGACGGGTTGGCCGCGGCTCCCTCGGCGGTGCCGGGGTCGGTGAGGAGACCCTCCAGGGCATCGGGTGCGAGGTTGGGATTGGCGGCGGCGGCACGGCGTACCGCGTGGTCGGGGTCGTGCACCGGCGGGTCGGGCACAGCGGGATCGCCTGCGGCCAGGGCCCTGACCTGGGGGTCGGGGTGGCTGATGAGGTGGGCCAGGCCGGTGCGGGGGAACGTGGGCAGCGTCAGTAGGTGCGGCCGGTGGGCCGGGCGGGAGACGAAGACGTCCAGGAGGAGGCGGGGCGGGGCCAGCGGGTGGTGGCAGGCCAGCCTGATCCGTACCTCCTCGTCGTCGTCCTGTGCGAGCGTCGCGACGAGTTCTGCGCGCAGGCCTGGCCAGCACGCCGCAACCCGGCGCAGCACTGGCTCGTCGGATGCCGCGCAGGCGGCGAACCACTCGGGCGACGGGGCGGTGGACAGCTCGGTGATCGGACAGGTGCAGTCGGGGCCGTGCCCGTTGCACCGCCGGATCGCCCCGTACTCGTCCCAGGTGCGGGTGAAGGGGTGGAGGCGCATCCGCGTCCGCACGCCCTCGTCCGGGTCCTCCCTCAGCTCCGCTGCCACGGCAGGTGCCAGGTCGGGCCGGGCTGCGACCATCGCGCGTACACCTGCCTCGGGGTGGCGGGCGAGCCGGGCCACGGTGTCGGCCGGGGTGTGCCGGTTCCAGGTCAAGGGGTACACGCTGCCGTCCGCGAAGCACTGATCGATGAGCGCGGGGGACAGGGCGCACGTGCCGAGCACATGTGGTCTGCTGAGCGAGCCGATGGACGGCAGCATGGCCTCCACCGCTGCCCCGTCCGACTCCCGGCTGCTTTCCTTCGCCCCCTTCCGAACCGCGGGGTCGGGGTCGTCGAGCAGGGCGCTTCGCTGGGCCCCGGTGAGTGAGTGCCATCTTCGGACCGCGTGTTCACGGATCCTGGGATGCTCGTGCTCGGCCATGGAGCGGTAGAAGGACTGAGGGATCTGCCGGGAGGCGCTGAGCTCCTGGACGATCTCCTGTGCGGTGAGCATGCCGTCCTCGCCCCCATCCCGTGCGGTCAGGAGGGTGACGAGGATGTCGTCCGGCAGGGGCCGGACCCGGCGGGGACGGGGGTGGGCGCCGCCGGCGAGCCGTCCGCGGACGAGACCCGACGGGTCCGCTGCCAGGGGCGCCAGCCGAGCGGGGTCGATGTGCCCGTTGCCCGCGAGCGCGCGACGGATCTTCATGACCGGGTGGTGGAGGGCCGCGTCGATGACGGGGTCGGGTAGGTCGCGACCCTGACACATGAGCAGGCAGGTGTCACCGGCCGCTCGATCCACCAGACGTATCAGGACGTCGGAGGGCGCCGCCGGATTGAAGGCGATGCCACGCAGCCACGGTTCGTGCAAGGAGTCGGACACCGCGTCATCGTGCCACCTCGCCACGTCGCTGCCTGGCCACGTCGCCACCTCGTCAAGTCGCCCCGTCGCAGCCTGGTCACGTCGCCACCTCGTCACGTCGCCCCGTCGCCGCCCGGCCACCTCGCGACCCGCACCGCGCCGCGCGCCTGCCGCCTCGCGGGTGGTGACTGCGGCCCGCCGCCGGGACAGCGGGGCTGCTCGGTGTCGTCCGGCGCGACGCACGACACCGAGCGACCGGTCACTGCAGGACGGCCTCGGCCCGCATGGCGAGGAAGTTCGCCTTGTAGGCATCGTGTGCCGCCGCGCCGGCGAGGCGGATCAGCGCCTCGTCGTTCTCCCTGAGAGGGAGGAGGTGTCCAGGTTGTGCGAGCCGGTGAAGGTCCACTTCGTATCCGGGTGACCCGCGTAGTTTCCCTCGACGAGCAGGTACTTGGAGTGGACGAAGTAGCCGCCGGCGTCGAGGTGGTAAGGCCTGATACGGGCGTGGCATTGGAGCGGCGTGAAGAGGAGGTCGAGGTCGAGGTCGTTGGAGTCCTTTTGACGTCCTCTCCGCCTCAAAAGGCGGAGATTCCCGTCTGCCTGCCGGTGGTCACCGGCTGGGGCTTTGGGCGGGTTCCTGTTTCTCCGCGCTGTGCCGGGACGAGTCCCGGTCTTACCCGCGCTCCGCAGGCTGATACGGCCAGTCCGGCCGCCTTGGCGATGTTGACCGCCGCGTTGACGTCCCGGTCAAGAACAGCCCCGCAGGATCTGCACGTCCATTCACGAACGTTCAGGGGCTTGGGGCCGTCCTTGATCCCGCAGGCCGAGCATGTCTGGGAGGTCGGCTCGAACCGGCCGATGCGGTGGAAGGTACGCCCGTACAGGGCGGCTTTATACTCCAGCATTGTGATGAACGCCGACCAGCCGGCGTCGTGCACGGACTTCGCGAGGCGCGTGCGGGCGAGTCCCCTGACCGCCAGGTCTTCCACTGCAACCGCTTGGTTCTCACGGATAATCTTCGTGGAGAGCTGGTGATGGAACTCGCGCCGGGCATCGCCGGTGCGTGCGTGGGCTCGAGCGACCTTGATCCGAGCCTTGTCCCGGTTCTTCGATCCCTTCGTCTTCCGGCTGAGGTCCTGCTGCGCTTTCTTCAGCTTCTTCTCGGCCCGGCGCAGGAAGCGGGGGCTGTCGATCTTTGTTCCGTCGGAGAGGATCGCGAAGTGCGTCAGACCGAGGTCGATGCCGATCACGGCTTCTGTTCCCGGCAGCGGCCCGGGGCTGGTCTCGATCACGAACGAGGCGAAGTAGCGCCCCGCGCTGTCTTTGACCACGGTCACCGTGGACGGCGCCGACGGCAGAGTGCGGGACCATTTCACGGAGATGTCACCGACCTTGGGCAGTCGGATCTTCCCGCCGGGGGTGATCTTCCATCCTGCATTGGCCGTGAACCGGACCGATTGCCGGGTGTCCTTGCGGGACTTGAACCGTGGCGGACCCATCCTCGGGCGCTTGCCCTTAAGGCTGTCAAAGAAGTTCTTGTAGGCGGCGTCCAAGTCCCGCAGCGACTGTTGCAGCACCACCGATGATACCTCGGCGAGCCACGCCCGCTCGCGGGTCTTCTTCGCCGAGGTGAGCTGCTTGGACAGCTCGCCCGAGGAGATGAACGGCAGCCCGGCGCCGCGAGTGGTTTCGCGGGCCCGAAGGGCGTCATTGAAGACAACCCGAGCACATCCGAACGCCCTTGCCAACGCCATTCGCTGACCTGTGCTCGGGTACAGGCGAAAACAGTACCGAAGCTGCATGACGATCACTCTATCAACTGGGTTAGGTCACCACGGTGGAATCGCAATCCCGACTTACGTATCGGCCGTCACGTCCTTTACAACTGGCATGCTCAGTTGGACTTTGCAACCAAGTACCGACGTAGAGCCATGACTGACGCCACGCAAGACGCGGTGCGAAGAGATCATGACGGAGATCTGTTCAGACCTCGGGGCGAGCTGAAGCAGTTCAACGGCGCGGACGACCACGTGTCCTCCTGGTGCACCACCCGCCGAAGGCCCGGCTCTCCAAGGTGATGAACAGCCTCAACGGAGTCTCCGCGCGGCTGCTGTGCAAGGAGTACGACAGTCATGTCCGGCGGTACCTGCGGGGCCGGACACTTCTGCTCCTGCTCCTACCACGCCGGGTCGTGCGGCGATGTACCCCTGACTGTCGTCAAACAGTACGTCGAGAATCAGGTGCGGCTGGTCTGACCGTCACCCCGGAGTACGGTACCCCTCCCCGCGCGGCCACGCGGCCACGCGGCTTCTGGCCTGGGAACTGGCGCTGCTCCCGACGAAGTCCGCCAGGATCAGTGCCAGGCCACTGCGCGCCGTGGTCAGCATGCGGAGCAACGGGCACCCGCCTTGTGATGGCGCCCTGAGCGCTCGACGGGGAACAGCCTTCGGCCGGTCTCCTTCCATCGCTGGGGTAGACGAACACATTGCTCGCTGCCCAAGCCGCCGACCGCCTTGGGGCCGTGACCCCGTCCAGGCGTTCACCGAAGGGGGTCGACTTCTGGTCTCGTCCCGCAGCTGAGTCCGGCCAGGTCAGCCTCGGAGAACCGGCTCACTTGGCCCGCGTGGAGAGACTCACACCGTTGAAGTCCTGAGCGGCGGCGAGGCTGAACTAGACCCAGCCGGACGGCGGGTTGTCGATCGTCAGCGTCTCGCCGTTGCCTGCGTTGACGGACTTCGCTGCGTAGCTGCCGGTGGTGGCCCAGTTGCCGCCGCCGTAGTACAGGTCGGCATTGCCGGTGCCGCCGCTGCTCGTGATGGTCAGCTGCTTGACGCCGGCGGGCAGGTACACGAAGTGGTAGCTGTAGTTGCCGGTGGCGGCCGCGAGATGGTCACGGCGGCAGTTCTGGTCGAACTGGCGGGAGTCGCTGATCGTGCAGAGCGGGGCGGGCGCGGTCGAGGCGGCCTCCGGTAGCGGACCGCAGTCGTCGGTCGCGCAGGTGGTCGTCAGCCAGGTCGCGAAGCCCGCGTCGTAGCGGGTTCCGATGGTCTCCTTCAGGAAGGAACGCGCACCCGTCCAGTCGCCGGCGCGGTACTTATCCAGCACGGTCTCGACGTCGGCCGGGTGTGCCTGGAGCATGTAGCGGACCGCGAGGAAGCCCCAGCGGTAGACGCGGTTCGAGTTGACCTCGGGGTCCTCGTCCTGGCCGTAGACGGTGTCGAAGAGGTCGCTCAGTCTGTACGTGTTCCTGCGGGCCCCGGCGATCGCGTCGGCGTTGCGCTCGCCGCGGTAGCCGAACGAGATGTTCTCGGCGATGCCCTCGACCCACCAGATGGTCGGCGTGGTCATGCCCGCCTCGAAGTCGCCGTGCATGTTGAAGCGGCCGTCGAGGTAGTGGGTGTACTCGTGGTTGAGGTTCCAGATCTGGAAGTCCGGGCGCAGCCAGTGGGCTTCGTGGGCGATGAAGCGGGCCTGGTTGTCGACGGTGGCCGGGCAGCCCTCCTCGTACATGGCCCCGTTGTCGACGTCGATGTTGTAGACGGCCCAGGCGTACAGGGCGTACTGGGTGTGGTCGTCGAAGACGACGACCTCCAGGTCGGTGTTCACGTCGCCGGGTACGGCGCCCTTGTCGCCGATGATCCGGTGGAAGTAGGCGTCCTGGTCGACGAGGCTGGTACAGGTGCACGCCAGCTGGCCAGGGGAAATGTCCTGGGCGCGGATCTTCAGGCCCGGGGTGCACGCGCGCTGGATCGGCAGGATCGCCGGGAGCACGCGCTCGCCCAGGTCGCAGATGGCGTAGGCCGCGCAGTTGTTCCTGTCGTCCTGGCGCGTGTAGCAGCCGAGGTTCATGGTGATCGGCGCGGTGGGGCCGACGTTCGGGTAACGGTTGATCAGGTCCTTGAGCAGCGGCCGGAGCCGGTCCTTCAGCTCGGGGACGACTAGGGCCTGTGTGATGTCGTGATCAGATTCTGGGTTCTGCGCCTTTCGTGGGGTGGAACCCGGTAGGACTGAGGTCGTGACACGTAGGCAACTC